>CADBLM010000174.1 GCA_902795445.1 uncultured Bacteroidia bacterium | reverse complement strand
CTTGTTGCCGTCAACGATCATATAGTTGCCTTCGACTTTGATGTCGTGGTTGAACTGACCGTGTACGGAATCGTACTTCAGCATATAAGCCAGATAGTCAGGATCGAGGAGGTCGTTGATACCGACGACCACGATGTCTTTTGAGAAGTTCTCGACCGCGGCACGGAAAACCATACGGCCGATACGGCCAAATCCGTTGATACCAAGTTTAATCATTGCAATAATTATTAAAAAGTAAAACTTATTCTTTTCAAGCCCCCGGAGCGTCTCTCCGAAAGGCGGCGCAAAAATACAAAATTTTTCGATTATATCAAAATGCAGGAAGACAAATCAAAAAACCTGGCTGACGTCGTGCACGCGGAAGACCGATGCTCCCCCGCTGAGGGCCAGGCGGTTGGCCAGCCGCGTCAGCAGCAGCGTCTCCGGGCGGGAGGCCATTGCGGAAGCCGTCGCCGGGTCCGCTGCGGCAGGCCGGGAGGTCGCATCTCCCGGCGGGAGGGCGTCCGTGAAGGGCGGAAGCAACTTATAGAGCATACTCTTGCGCGAGAGCCCCACCAGAATCGGGCGGTCGTGCGGCAACAGGTCCAGATGACGCAGCAAGGTCCAGTTCTGGGCAAGCGTCTTGCCGAAACCGAAGCCCGGGTCCAGCCACCACTCCCGAATGCCGGTTTCCTGCGCTTTCCGGGAGAAATCTTCGCTCCAACGGCACACGGAGGCCACCACATCGTCTCCGGGAGCGAGTTGCTGGTGGTGCATCGCCACATACAGACAGCCCATCCGGGCTACCGCGTCGAGCATCTGCAGATGGTCTCCAGCGGACACATCATTGATTATCAGACGGTCGCTGTATTCCGCACAGCGAAGCGCCACCTCGCTCCGGAATGTATCTACCGACAAGGGCACTGTCCGGAAATGTTCCTTCCACCGTTCCAGGGCCGGCTTCAGGCGCCGCCATTCTTCTTCAGCGGAGACTGGCTCGGAGCCCGGTCGGGTGGAACAGGCCCCGAGGTCGATGATATCCGCCCCCTGCTCCAGGGCCGTCTCGACCCGCGCGACGAACGCAGCGGCGTCAAACGCCCCGTCCGCTCCGATGAGGCGGCTGCCCGGATAGAAAGAATCCGGCGTCAGGTTCAGGATGGCCATGATCCTTTTCATCGGGGCATCGGATGAAAGGGGCTATCGGGCGTCCATCGCCTGGCAGGCGGTGATGGCGACCATCTTGTAGATGTCGTCCACGCTGCATCCGCGGCTGAGGTCGTTGACCGGACGGGCGATACCCTGCAGGATGGGGCCGATGGCTTCGGCACCGCCCAGGCGCTGGACGAGCTTGTAGCCGATGTTGCCCACTTCGAGGCTGGGGAATACCAGCACGTTGGCCTGGCCGGCAATCTCGCTGCCGGGAGCCTTGCTCTTTCCGACGGAAGGCACCAGCGCGGCATCCGCCTGCATCTCGCCGTCGATTTTCAGCGAAGGGTCGAGTTCTTTGGCCAGACGGGTGGCCTCGATGACCTTGTCCACCACCTCGTGCTTGGCGGAACCCTTGGTGGAGAAGGAGAGCATCGCCACGCGCGGCTGCTCAAATCCGGCCACGCTCTTGGCTGTCCTTGCCGTACAGACGGCAATCTGCGCCAACTGCGACGCATCGGGAACCGGCGTCACGGCCACGTCGCCGACGACCAGCACTCCCTCCTCACCGTACTGGGGGGCCTGGGTCACCATCAACATCGCACCGCTCACGCAGCTGATACCGGGCTCGCACTTGATAATCTGGAGGGCGGGACGCAGGGTCTCGGCGGTCGTCGAAAGGGCGCCGCTGATCTGACCATCCGCATCGCCGCTCTTGATGATAAGGCAACCGAAATACAATGGATTGAGCACCGTCACCCGGGCCTGTTCGAGGGTCATTCCCTTCTTCTGGCGCAGCTGGAAAAGCAACTGGGCATATTCCTCCGTCTTCTCGCTCGTCGCCGGGTCGATGATTGTCGCCTTGTCAATATTTTTCAGGCCCAGGCTCTCCGCCTTGGCCATAATGTCGGCTTTCGGACCAATCAGGATGATGTCCGCGATACCGTCGGCGAGTGCCTTGTCGGCGGCGGTGATGGTTCTGTCTTCCAACGATTCGGGAAGGACGATGCGCTGCCGGTTGGACCGGGCCCGCGCGATAAG
This sequence comes from uncultured Bacteroidia bacterium, assembly GCA_902795445.1. Lineage (GTDB taxonomy): Bacteria > Bacteroidota > Bacteroidia > Bacteroidales > UBA932 > Cryptobacteroides. The sequence continues at coordinate 5,124 of CADBLM010000174.1, read as the reverse complement.
TTTCTCAAGAACGGTCATAATCGTAAACTTTATTGGGTGGAGCTGGGCGGACTCGAACCGCCGTCCAAACACCGCACCAGGCAGCTTTCTACACGTTTAGTCTCCCTTTGGTTTTCGTCAGCGGACTGCCGGCAGACAGGCCATCCGGAGCTTATCTCCTGAATCTTGACAAGACGGCAGGAGCATCCGCCTTGCGCATCCGGTTTGGATGATACCCCGTATGCCACCCATAACCGGCCTAAAGGATGGCGGGATACTCGTCAGACCGGCAGCCTTGGCCGGCCCGATTAAGCTCATCTACAATGGCAGATTAAGCAGCGAGTGCATAGTTGTTGTTGGCAACTGAATGTTTCCGATGTCTGAGATTAACGGGCCGGCCACCGGAGAGGCCCGACGTGCTTACCGTCCGATATCAGCGCTGTCAAAACCAAAGCAGCCCCGTATCTTGAAGTAAAAAAAGCCGGCATCGCTGCCGGCCTTTCGTTCGTACAGCAGAATTATTCAGCGACCACTTCGACCTTGAAGCTTCCCTTGACACTCTTGTAGCACTTGACGGTGGCTTCATAGGTGCCGAGTTCCTTCACGGATTCGAGGGTGATGTCTTTCTTGTCAATTTCAAAGCCTTTGCCGGCAAGCGCCTCGGCGACCTGGGCGGTCGTCACGGCGCCGAACAGTTTGCCGCTGTCGCTGACCTTGGCAGCAATCTGCACCGTCACATCGGCGAGTTTGGCTGCGAGCGCTTCGGCATCGGCCACGAGTTTGGCTTCCTTGTGGGCGCGCTGACGGATGTTCTCCGCGAGCACTTTCTTGGCGGAAGCGGTGGCGAGGATCGCGTAACCCTGGGGAATCAAGTAATTGACGGCATAGCCGGTCTTGACATTGACGATTTCGTCAGCGTTGCCGAGGTTGGCAACATCTTTCTTCAAAATAATCTCCATAACGCGGTCCTCCTTTATTTCATCAGGTCGGTTACATAAGGAAGCAGACCGAGGTGACGGGCACGCTTGACGGCCTGGGCGACTTTCCTCTGGAATTTCAGCGAGGTGCCGGTGATGCGGCGGGGGAGAATCTTGCCCTGCTCGTTGAGGAATTTCTTGAGGAATTCGGGATCCTTGTAATCAACATACTTGATGCCGGCTTTCTTGAAGCGGCAGTATTTCTTCTTGCGAACCTCTACAGTGGGAGGATTCAGATAACGGATTTCATTGTTCTGTGCCATAGTGATTCCTCCTTATTATTCTGCTTGTTTGCCGGCCCTTCTCTTCTCGGCGTAGGCGACGGCATCCTTGTCCATCGCAAAAGTCAGGAAACGGATGATGCGCTCGTCGCGGCGATACTGGGTCTCAAGGGTGGCGATGAACTGGCTGTCCGCCTTGAATTCGATAAGATAATAGAAGCCTGAGGTCTTTTTCTGGATAGGATACGCCAGTTCCTTCCTCCCCCAGTCCTCCTGGTACACGATTTCGCCTCCGTTGGAGGTGATGAGATCCGTGTACTTGGCAACCGCTTCCTTCATCTGGGCTTCAGACAAAACGGGAGTTGCAATGAAAACGGTTTCGTACTGTTTGATCATTTGTTTGTAAATAATTGTTTGTAAAATAGTTAGCCGCTTCTTCCGGGAAAATCCCCTCCAAAGCGGCTGCAAATATAACATATTTTGCTAAAAATACCAAATTTTCCCGGCCGGGCGGGGACGGGCATCAGATTCTTTCGAGCTTGCGGAGCATCGCGAACATCACCAGGGCGCTCACCAGACAGAGTCCCATCAGGATGCTCCAGTTGGCCCAGAGGGGGACCTTGTTCCACAATGCGGAAGGAATGCTGCTGAGATAGTTGCCGATGGCCGTCGCAGCAAACCAGCCGCCCATCATCAAGCCTTTGTACTTGGGAGGCGCAACCTTGGTCACGAAAGAAATGCCCATCGGACTGAGCAGCAGTTCGGCGAAGGTCAGGACCAGATAGGTTCCGATGAGATAACCGCAGGAGACCCGGTCGGGGGAAGGACTGCCCTGGAGCACCATCGGGGAAACGAGACGGACGGAAGCGATGACCATAATGAGGTAGCCGAGAGCCGCCACAATCATTCCCAGGCCGATTTTGCGCGGTGCTGACGGCTCCTTGCCCCGGGAAGCCAGGGAACTGAACACGGCCATCGAAACGGGCGTGAGGGAAACCACGAAGAAAGGATTGAACTGCTGGAATTCCTGGGGCTGGATGGGCATCGACTCCGGGAAGCCGGCATAAATCGCCAGGGCAGCGGCCCAGAGCAGCCCCGTCGCACCGCCGCACAGCAGTTTGGCTTTCTTGCTCTCGCTCTGGAAAATGCCGAAGAGCGTATAGACCGAAACGGCCAGCAGGGCCAGGATCCAGATATTGAAGCCGCCCCGGATGACGCCGCTGACGGAGGTCTCCGTATAGTCACGGGCAAAGTAGGTCAGCGAGGAGCCGTTCTGATGGAAGGCCATCCAGAAGAAGATGACGACGGCGAAAACCATCAGCAGGGCGCTGATACGGCTGCGGGTCTCCTCGGGAGAAAGTTCCGCCTCCGCGGAATTTCCAGCCGCCTGCTTGGAGTTGTAGTCGGCGTGCCTGAACCAGCCGCGGCAGCAGAAATAGATGGCGATGGAGACAATCAGCGAGATGACCGCGACCGAAAAGCCCAGGTTATAGGAGACGCAGAGCTGGTCAAGGTAATACCGGCTGAATCCCGCGAAATCCATATCGGCGGCACCCGGCATTCCGTCCATCAGCCCTTGCAGATAGACGGCATTTTCCGTGCTGATCCTGCCGTCCAGCACCTGGTGGCAGAGCGCGGGAATCTGCGGATGATAACTCAGGCCGGCAGCACCGAGTTTCCAGTTGGTCAGTGCCTTGGCCGCGCTCGGGGCGAACATGGCACCGAGGTTGATGGCCATATAGAACAGGCTGAAGGCCGAATCGCGTTTGGCGGCATAGCGGGGGTCATCGTAGAGATTGCCCACCATCACCTGAAGATTCCCTTTGAAAAGCCCCGTTCCCACGGCAATCAGGAGCAGGGCCGTGACAATCATCACCAGGGACATACTGCCGCTGACGGGAACCGCGAGGGCCGTATAACCGGCAAGCATCACGAGGATGCCGGCGACGACACATTTTCCGTACCCCGCCTTATCGGCCAGGAAACCGCCCAGAAGGGGCATAAAATAGACGGCAGCGAGGAAAATCGCATAGAATTGGCCGGCGACCGCCTCGCTGAAGCCGAATTTGGCTTGCAGGTAGAGCAGGAAGATGGCCAGCATCGTGTAGTAGCCGAAGCGCTCGCCGGTATTGGCCAGGGCCAGCGCAAACAGCCCTTTGGGTTGTCCTTTGAACATAATCGTACGAACTTTAATAACAATCGGGCAAAGTTACGTTTTTTCTGCGGAAATATCCAAACTCCGCCCTCCTTTTCCCATCCGGGACTTTGCAGAAATCCGGGGAAATGATTATATTTGCGAGAATTCTGAAGTTGAATCATTCAATAAAAGGAGAAATTATGACGATATTGGATCTTGAACCGAAAGCCGTATGGAAGAATTTCCACGCGCTGACCCGCATTCCCCGCCCTTCAAAACACGAAGAAAAGGTAAGCGAGTTCCTCTACGATTTTGGAAAGAAACTCGGCCTGGAGACCATCCGGGAGGAATGTGGCAATATCATTATCCGCAAACCGGCTACCCCCGGCTGCGAAAACAAGAAAACGGTCATCCTGCAGGGCCATATGGATATGGTTCCCCAGAAGAATGCCGACGTGCAGCACGATTTTGAAAAGGACCCCATCGAGACCTGGATTGACGGCGACTGGGTGAAAGCCAAAGGTACGACGCTGGGCGCCGACGACGGACTGGGCGTCGCGATGGCGATGACCGTCCTGGAATCCAAAGACATCCGGCACGGCCCCATCGAGGTGCTGGTGACCGTCGATGAGGAAACGGGGCTGACGGGGGCCAACCTGCTCGCTCCCGGCCTGCTCCACGGAGACATTCTGCTCAATCTCGACTCCGAAGACGAGGGAGAAATCTGCATCGGCTGCGCCGGCGGCCTGGACATCTCCGTCAAGGGAACCTACAAGGGCTGCGAACGCCCCAACGACAGCGTCTGCGTCAGCCTGGCCTTCAAAGGTTTCCAGGGCGGACACTCCGGCACCGACATCAACCTGTACCGCGCCAACGCCAACAAGGTGGCGGCCCGCGTGCTGTACCAGGTCCTGAGCAGGACCGATGCCAAGCTGGTCTGCGCCGAGGGCGGTACGCTGCGCAATGCGATTGCCCGTGAATGCTTCACCTATCTGTATGTCTCCCAGACTTCACTCGGCAAGGTCCGCAGCGTCGCCCAGGAAGAATTCGACAAAATCAAGGCCGAATATGCCCTGACCGACCCGGATGCCAAGATGGTATTCGAGCCGACGTCCTCCCTCCCCTGCTCGCCCGAATATGTAGAGCCGGACAAGGCGTTGAATTTCATCCGTGCCACGCTGGCCTGCCCCGACGGGGTGGAGCGTATGTCCAGCAGCGTTCCCGGCCTGGTGGAAACCTCCAACAATATGGCGATGCTGAAAATCGCCGACGGCAAGTTTATGGTGAAGACGCTGATGCGCAGTTCGGTCGATACGGCCAAGATGGCGATGGCCGACAAACTCAAGGCGGTCTTCGAACTGGCCGGATGCGAGGTGGAATTCAGCGGCGGCTATTCCGGTTGGGAGCCCCGTCCGCAGTCCGACATCGTGGAACTGATGGTAGAGAAATATACGCAGCAGTATGGCCAAAAGCCTTCCGTACTGGCGATTCACGCCGGACTGGAATGCGGCATCATCGGCGGGAAATATCCCGGTATGGATATGGCCAGTTACGGTTCGACCCTGCGCAGCCCCCACTCTCCCGACGAACGTGCCAGCATCTCGTCCCTGCAGCGGACCTGGACCTACCTGAGATCTGTCCTGGAAGCCATTCCGCAGAAATAAATTGCCTTGCGGGACTGTAAAGGCATAAAATTATTTGTCAGATAAAAAATTATTTCTAACTTTGCAGTCCCAAACCGAAAGGTGCCATAGCTCAGTTGGTAGAGCAAAGGACTGAAAATCCTTGTGTCCCTGGTTCGATTCCCGGT
>CADBLM010000173.1 GCA_902795445.1 uncultured Bacteroidia bacterium | reverse complement strand
GTTTCTTGGCTTTCTGGCTTTCTTTCAGCGCTTTCTTGGCAGCATCGACTTCCTTCTTGGCCTCACGCAGTTCCTTGTCGTTCTGCTGGATGGATTTTTTCTCGTCCTGAATCTTCTTGTTGGCCTCCCGGATGGACTTTTCATAGTCCTTGATCTTGGACTGGGTGTCCTTCACACGTCTCTCAGCATCGGAGATTTCAGCCTTGCTGTCCTTCAACTGCATTTTTTCCTCCGTGTTCAGGCCGTCGGTCTTCATCAGTTTCTCGGTGGTCTTGTAGGCATCCTTGAGCGCCTTGACTTCCGCCTGATAACTTTTTACTTTCTCCTGGGTCTCCTTTTTCAGGGTTTTCAAATCTTTGATGCGGGACTGGGCACGGGAAATGGCCTCCTTGCAGCGGTCGTTTTCCCGCTTGACCTTCTTCTCGACGGATTCTTTTTTCTCCTGGGCTTTATCCAGATTTTCCTGATGCTGGGCAATGGTCTGCTCCAGCATTTCCTTGGTATCGTCCTGCGCAAAGACGGGAGACGCAATCAGCGCAAAAAAGGCGCAAAAGGTAAAGAGTTTTTTCATTTTATCAAAAGTTTAATCCTTTTCCTGTCGGGAATGCAAAATTAAGAAAATAAATCCAAATTGTGTATCTTTGCAGAAAATAACGGAAAATTATGAAAAAGACTTGGTTGATTATCCTGGCCGTCGTCGCCGTGATTGTCGTATGGGGCGTCGGTGTTTACAATTCGCTCGTCAGCAAGGACGAGGCCGTCAAGACCGCCTGGTCACAGGTGGAAAACAACTATCAGCGCCGCGCTGACCTGATTCCCAATCTGGTCGCCACGGTCAAGGGCTACGCCCAGCACGAGCAGCAGACGCTTGAAGGCGTGATGGAGGCCCGAGGCAAGGCGATGGGACTGAGCGGCGGCAACCTCAGCGAAGAAAGCGTCGCAGCCTACGGCAAAGCCCAAGGTGAAGTCAGCGCCGCGCTGAACCGCCTGCTGATGGTGGCCGAGAACTATCCCGACCTCAAGGCGAACGAGAACTTCCTGGACCTGCAGGCCCAGTTGGAGGGTACGGAAAACCGCATCGCAGAGGCCCGCAGGGCCTTCAACGAAGCGTCCAAGGACTACAATGTCTTCGTCCGCCGCTTCCCCAACAACATCTGCGCCGGGATGTTCGGCTTCTCCCAGAAGGGATATTTTGAAGCGGAAGAGAGCGCCAAGGCCGCTCCCAAGGTCGAATTCTAAGCCTCGTGTCTGCATTCAGTCCCATCCGCAGGACGGCGTTTGCGCTGTGCCTGTCGATTGCCTGCCTGGCAGGGACGCTCCCTTTGCAGGCCGGACTTTTTGACGGATGGCAAAAGGGAGACGGCCTGCCGGAGCCTCCCGATCCGCCCCGGCTGGTCAATGACCTGGCCGGCGTGCTGCCCTCCTTCCAGCGCGACTCGCTGGAACGGGTGCTGGTGGACTTCGACCGCAACACCTCCAACCAGATCTGCGTCGTGACGGTCTCCACGCTCGGCGACCGGGAAATTATGGAATACGGCACGGCCCTGGGCAACAAATGGGGCATCGGCAGCACGCGCAACAACGGCGTGCTCCTGCTGCTCAAGGCGCGGGGGACGGGCGATGAGCGCTATATCGATGTGGCCATTATGACCGGCCGGGGGCTGGAAGGGGCCATTCCCGACGCCTATGCGTCCCGGATTATCCGCAACATAATGGGACCGGAACTGCGGGAAGACCGGTATATGCCGGCCGTCGCCAAGGCCTGCGCCGAACTGATGGCCCTCGCGGCCGGAGAAATCTCCGAGCCCCGGGATGATGAGGAAGAAGATATGACCGAGACCATCGTTTTCGTCATCATTCTCCTTATTCTCATCTTGTTGATCGTATTCGGGCGTTCCGGCAGAAACAACGGCAAGGGCGGCTCTTCCGGCGGAAGCCGCGGCGGAGGCGGACCCGTCATCTTCTTCCCGGGCGGCGGCCGTTCTTCCGGCGGCAGCTTCAGCGGCGGATTCGGTGGCGGATTCGGCGGCTTTGGCGGAGGCTCCTTCGGGGGCGGAGGAGCGCACGGCCGTTTCTAAGCCGGCTACCGGGCTTCCTGCACCAGGCGGGCGGCCGCTTCTACCGGATGTTCAAACGCTTTTTGCGGCGACAGGCCGGGGTGTATCGCGAACCCTTCGGCATCAAAAGCCGCCATATCCGGCCGGACGCCGGAAAGGACATTGTCGAACCAATGTTTCAGGCGGGGAATGTAATAGTCCCGGATGAGACCTGACCAGACACGGCAGGAATAGTCGAACAGCTTCGTCCCGCCCCAGACGGAAATCAGTTCCTTCGCCTCCAACTCGAAACGGTCGGCTTCCTGGCGGGAAAATGCGGCCTGCCGCGCCATATCCATCCAGCGCTGCGCCCGGTACAAGGGATGAGACTCCAGCAAGCGGTCCGTATCGGACAAGAGCTGCAGCAAGTCCGCCTGCTGCCGGCGGGCCGTTTCCATATCTCCTTTTTCTACCGTCACATAGAGCGAATCCAGGACGATGTCCGCTTTGGCCGCCAGATAAAGCGCTCCGTAGGCGATGGCATCCGTCTCATACAAAGCGTTGCCGGCAAAGTTCTTCCGGTCGCCGAGGAAGGCCTCGATGGCCTTGAAATAATGCTCGTTGATATTCGTCCTGTGCGGTTTGCGAATCGGAGGACGCCGCTGCCAGTGGAAGATGGCCGCATTGGTGAAGTTGCTGTACTGCGACTGGAGCATTTCTTCCCAGAATATCTTCATCGCCGTCGTTGTTTTTCCATAGCGCGCCACGGTGTACCGTTGCAGAAAGTCATTGAGGTCCACGCGGTGGTCGCTCCATCCGGCGCGGGCGATAACCTCATAAGATATTTCATTGTTTTCCACGCCCTCCGGAGATGTACCGAACCCCATCAGATGACCACGCCGGGGGGAAGACCAGGCATCCAGATGGGCGTTGAGCAGGAATTCGAGCGGACCGACCAGCGCAGTCCTGCCACCGAAATTGGGCGTCGTGCTCCAAATCCACTTCTTGCCGAAGAATCCGTCGAGATAGTTCCAGCTCTTTTCGCTTTTCCATACATATTCATTGAAATCGACGGCGAGATCGACAATCATCATTTTGTCGTCCGGAGCGCCGCTCAGGAGCGCCCGGACGCTGGCCGGGTCCCATTCTTTCTCCCTCTGATAGCCGAACATCCATCCCTG
>CADBLM010000172.1 GCA_902795445.1 uncultured Bacteroidia bacterium | reverse complement strand
TCGCGGAAGTGGCGAAATGGTAGACGCGCTACTTTGAGGGGGTAGTGGGAGTTTTTCCTGTGCGAGTTCGAGTCTCGCCTTCCGCACAAGCCAGAATGAGGACATATCCGTGTCCGAATCTGGCTTTTTTTGTGCTCCGACAGGTCGATTGGGTAAGGAGAAAACTGATTGAATGAGAATGGCACAAGAATTATCATCACAGAAATGTTCCGGAGGCTGCGCTTCCTGTCCTTTCCAGCAGGATGTTTGCACCCGGGCGGTCCGTACGGAGTTGACGGTCGGCGTCTTCGATGCGGCCGGGATGCCTGCGCTTCCCTCCAAAATCATCATCCGCGACGTCCGCCTGAACTTTTCCCCGCTGAGCAATATCTCCGATATCCTGGACCTCAGACCCGATGTCGTCCTGTATCGCGCCGATGCCACCCGATTGGAGGATACGCTCTATCCGGTGACCAAAATCATCGACCTTCCGCTCAAGTCGCTCATCAATCTGGAAAATTATCCGGCCCTCCTGCGGACCCGGCATTCCGTGGACCTGGACACCCTTTCCTCCCTGCTCGGCATTCCGGTCATTGCGGAGGATTCTACACAGGATGATGCGCTTGCCCGCATTCTTGCATCTATCCTTGACCTCGCCATCCAAAGCGATTTCCATCACGCCCGCATCGATTTCGGGCGCGATATCGAGCGCTTGCTGCCCGAAGTCTTTCCCGACCGTTATATCGCCCTCCGCCTGATGGAAAAGGAAGACTACATCCTGCCCTACATCAAAAAAGACCCGGAGCAGGTGATGGCCCGCTCCCTGCACGCCATCACTGCCCTGGAACGCAACTACCACCGGCCTTCGCAGGAACTCATCCGCGAGGCCCGCAGGGCTTTCATCAAGGGCGCCCTTCAGGAGACTTTCATCCACAGCCGCGATAATTCCGACCATACGGCGGCCCAGAAAATAGACAGCTTGCTGACCAACCGTCTGACCGGTCTTCCCATCCTGATTCTCGTGCTGCTGGGCATCTTTGAAGCCACCTTTGCCCTGGGAGCCTATCCGCAGGAATGGCTTGAAAAGGGAATTGACGCCCTGACCACCTGGCTCTCCGCCTTACTGCCCGAAGGCTGGTTGAGCAGTATGCTTACCGACGGTGTCATCCAGGGAGTCGGCGCGGTGCTGGCCTTCCTTCCCAACATCATCATCCTCTTTTTCTTCCTCTCCCTGCTCGAAGACTCCGGATATATGGCCCGTGCCGCCTTCCTGCTCGACAAGCTGATGCACAAAATCGGTCTTCACGGCAAGTCGTTCATCCCGATGCTGATTGGCTTCGGCTGCAATGTCCCCGCCATTATGGCCGCACGGGATATCGAAGACAGGCGGGACCGCACCCTGACGATGCTGATGATCCCCTTTATGTCCTGCTCGGCCCGCTTGCCGGTCTATATGCTTCTGGTCTCCGCCTTTTTTGCCCGTTACAAAGCCCTCGTGATGATCGGCATCTATCTGACCGGCATCCTGCTTTCCGTCGTCTTCGCCCTCCTGATGAAGCGGACGAAGTATTTCCGCAAGCCTGCGGAAGACTATGTCACGGAACTGCCCGCCTTTTCGTTCCCTCCGCTCCGGAGCATCTGGGGACATATCTGGGAACGCACATCCGACTACCTTCAGAAAATCTCTACGGTCATCCTTGCCGCCTCCGTCATTATCTGGGCTTTGGAGTACTTCCCCCGCGAGCGTCCGGACAACCAGCCCTACGCGGAGAATTCCGCGCTGGCCATTATCGGAAAGACTGTCCAGCCGGTCGTGGAACCGCTCGGCTTCGACTGGAAAATGAGCGTATGCCTCCTGACGGGCCTGCCCGCCAAGGAAGCCATCGTCAGTACGATGGGCATCCTGTACGCGCCGGAGGATGAGGACGGTCTGGTGGACAGTATGCGGGCGGAAGTCTATGAAGACGGCCCCCGTCGCGGACAGCCCGTTTTCACCCCGGCCGTCGCCCTCTCCTTTATGGTCTTTGTCCTGCTCTATTTCCCCTGCGTGGCGACCATCGGTACGCTCAAACGGGAAACCAACGGAAAGTGGGCCGCTTTCACCGTCGTCCATTCCCTCGTGCTGGCCTGGGTGGCAGCATTCCTTGTGTTCCGTATCGTTTCCCTCTTCTGACGGAGATGCCGTTCAACGAAAAAGGGTTGGCCGTACAAGCGGTCAACCCTTTTTCTATCAGGAATCGGAGCAATTAGAAATCTTCCAGGTTGAGACTGGCCGCATCGTTCTTGGACGTGACCAGAATTTTCTGGAATTCCTTCTGACCGGTACCGGCCGGGATGGCGTGTCCGCAGATGACATTTTCCTTGAGGCCTTCGAGCGTATCCACACGTCCGCGGATGGCGGCTTCGGACAGCACCTTGGTCGTCTCCTGGAAGGACGCGGCGGAGATGAAACTGTCGGTCTTCAAGGCAGCGCGGGTAATACCCTGGAGCATCTGGCTGGCAGTTGCGGGACGGGCATCCCGGACTTCCATCAGGCGTTTGCCCTGGCGTTCCAGCGAGGACTGCTCGGCCCGGAGGTCTCTGGACGAAATGATGTCTCCGGCGAAGAATTTCTCGGAGTCACCGGCATCGGTGACGAGGCTCTTGCCGTAGAGACTGTCGTTCACGTCGCGGAAAACGACTTTGTCCACCAGTTCTTCCTGCAGGAAGTCGGTATCGCCGGGATCTTCGATTTTCACCTTGCGCATCATCTGACGGACGATGATTTCGAAGTGCTTGTCGTTGATTTTCACACCCTGGAGGCGATACACCTCCTGGATTTCATTGACAATGTACTCCTGCACCTTCACGGGACCGAGAATCTTGAGGATGTCGGTCGGGGAGATGGCGCCGTCGGACAATTTCATACCGGCCTTGACATAGTCGTTCTCCTGAACGAGTATCTGGCGGCTGGTCGGTACCAGATAGGTGACAGGATTGCCGTTCTTGGGCGTGACCGTAATTTCCTGATTACCCCTCTTGATGCCGCCCATCGTGACTTCGCCGTTGATTTCCGAAAGGATGGCGGGGTTGGACGGGTTGCGGGCCTCGAAGAGTTCCGTGATGCGCGGCAGACCGCCGGTAATATCGCTGGATTTGCCGAATTTGCGGGGGATTTTGATGATAATGTCACCCACCTGTGCGACATCTCCGTCGTTTACCATTACGTGTGCGTCCACCGGGAGGTTGTGCTTGCTGAGAGTCTCTCCGTCGTTTCCTACGATGAGGATGGCCGGCGTCTTGTTCTTGTCCTGCGACGCAATCGTCACCTTGTCGCGGTTCTGGGTGAATTCATCGCCGATTTCTTCGCGATAGGTCTGTCCGTCAATCATATCTTCGAAACGGATGGTACCCGCATTCTCGATGATGGTGATGGCGTTGTAGGCGTCCCATTCGCAGATTCTGTCACCCTTGACAACCTTGTCCCCGTCTTTCTTGTAGAGGACGGAACCGTAGGGAATATCGTATTGCGAATAGGTGAATCCGGTGCTCTCGTCCACAATTTTCACTTCCGTCGTACGGCTGACGACCACAACCTCCGCAACGCCGTCCTTCATCCTTTCGATGGTGCGGAGTTCGGAGAACTGAAGTTTTCCGTCATACTTGGAGGTGATGGAACTGTCCGCGACCGCCGAAGAGGAGGTACCGCCGGAGTGGAAGGTCCGCAGGGTCAGCTGGGTACCCGGCTCGCCGATGGACTGGGCGGCGATGACGCCGACCACTTCCCCTTTTTCAACCATACGGGTCGTGGCGAGGTTGCGGCCGTAGCACTTGGCGCAGACACCCTTGCG
>CADBLM010000171.1 GCA_902795445.1 uncultured Bacteroidia bacterium | reverse complement strand
GATGCATCCGTCAGGAAAGAACTGGGCGACCTGCTCCTGCACATCGTCTTTTATTCCCATATCGCCCAGGAGGAAGGACGCTGGGATGTGGGGGACGTGATGGAGGCCTTGTGCGAAAAAATGATCTACCGTCATCCGCACGTCTTTCCCGGCGGCGTTTATCCGCCGGACCGGCAGGCCCGCGAGATGACGCCGGAAGAGGTGTCCACCGCCTGGGAAATGCTCAAATCCAAGGAAAAGGAGGGCAACAAGACCGTTCTTTCCGGAGTCCCGGACGCCCTTCCGCCCGTCCTGAAGGCCTTCGCGATGCAGGACAAGGCCCGGGGCGTGGGCTTCGACTGGGAAAAGAAGGAAGATGTCTGGGACAAGGTGAAAGAGGAACTGGGCGAAGTGATGGATGCCGCCGCCGAGGACGACCCGGTCCACGAAGAGGAGGAATTCGGGGACCTGCTCTTTGCGGTCGTCAACGCCTGCCGTCTCTATGGCATCCATCCCGACACGGCCCTCAACAAGGCCTGCGACAAGTTCCGCCGCCGTTTCGGCTATCTTGAGGAGCACACGCTCCGGCAGGGGAGGGACCTGCACGATATGACCCTTTCCGAGATGGATGCCATCTGGGAAGAAGGCAAATCCAAGGGCTTATGACTCCGTCCTGGCTCGAACGGGAAGAAATGCTGCTCGGGGCTCCGGTGCTGGAGCGCCTGGCCGCCTCCACCGTGGCCGTCGTGGGCTGCGGAGGCGTCGGCGCCTTCGCAGCCGAAATGGTCGCCCGGGCCGGTGTGGGCCGCATCATCCTGATGGACAGCGACGTCGTCGGCGAGAGCAACCGCAACCGCCAGCTGATTGCGCTGACTTCTACGATGGGACAGCCCAAATGCGACGTCCTGGCGGCCAGGCTGCGGGATATCAATCCCACGCTGGAAGTGGAAACGGTCCAGGACTATCTTGAGGCGGACCGGGTGGCGGACCAGTTGGCTTCCTGGCCGGGGAAGGTGGATTTCCTCATCGACGCCATCGACACGCTTTCCCCCAAGCTGGCCCTCATCCGTTTCTGCGTGGAACGCCGCATCCCGCTCGTCAGTTCGATGGGCGCCGGTGCCAAGGTGGATGCCACCAAGGTGCGCCTCGCAGACCTTTCCAAGTCTTTCAACTGCCCCCTGGCCTTCATCGTCCGCAAGCGGCTCGGAAAAATGGGCATCCGAAAAGGATTTCCCGTGGTCTTCAGCGAAGAACTGCCGGACCGGGAAAGCATCGTGGAGACCAGCGAGCGCAACAAGAAATCCCAGGTGGGCACCATTTCCTATCTGCCCGCCGTCTTCGGCTGCGTCTGCGCCCAGGCCGCCCTCGCACACCTGAGGACGGAAAGACCGGTTTTGCCGACACCGGAGGAAAAATCCCTATAGGAACATCAGCACGGCGAAAAGGTAGAGCAGGAAACCTTGCAGCAGGCGCTCCCGTCTGCCGTCTTCTTCGCTGGCGGTTTCCACATAGTCCTTGCCGGCGATTTCCGTCAGTTTCCCGGCGTCCGGCCGGAAGGCGTAACTCCATTTGGCGATGATTTCCCCGTCATAGAGGTAGGTCAGTCCGCCGTTGCTGCGGTTGAAAGTGGAAAGCGTCTTCCTGTCGGAAAGATAGAGGGGATAATCGTTGTAATAGACTTTATCCGCCGCCATCACGACCTGGAAACCGGCCTCCTCCGCCTCCCGGGCCGTCCGGGTGAGCCGCTCCCATTTTTTCTCGCCCGGCTTGTCATACAGGCTGATGACCATTACCGGACCGTCGCAGAGCAGACCGCTGATTTCCGTGCCGTCCCGGTCCGTCAGCGGCAGGTCGCCGGCAGGAAGCTCCTCCGTGACCAGTTCGGTCTTCATCCCGGCGAAACGCCAGCCGGGGCCGGGACGGAACGGCTCTTCCCGGCTGACCCTTTCCCCCTCTTTTTCATAATGGAACAGGGTCTTCAGGGACGTTTCCGCGACCGTTGCGTACGGGTCTGCGTTTAGCAGCTTGTTGCCGGGAGCATAGTCGGTATTGTCCTGCAGGGGCAGCCCCAGCAGCGAAAATATCATAAAGACAATGATTGACAGCATACTGATGAGGGCGGAGACGTATTTTTTCCGGCGGGGTCGTCCGTGATCCTTCCGGCCCGCCCAGGCGCCCGCCGCCAGCAATGCCAGCAGGATGTTCTTGACAAAAGTCTGGAAATGGCTCAGATGGATGCCCTCTCCGAAACAGCCGCATTCCATTTCGGGATGGACCAGCAGCAGGATGAGTGTCACGAGCAGGAAGAACCCGATCATTCCCGAGGCGACCCAGGCCGTCGCGCTCCGGAAAATGCCCGTGACGAGCAGGACGCCGGTGAAGGATTCCAGCAGCGACAGGCAAATCCCCAGGAAAGCGGCGGCGCCGTCCAGGAAAGACAGATGGAAGAAGTGGAAATACTCCTTCATAATATAGGATGTGCCCACCGGGTCCATCAGCTTGGAGAGACCCGAGAAGAGGAAGGTCATTCCGATGAGCCACGCGCAGAAGCGCCGGATGTCGAAACTCCGTCTCATCCCTCGACGCTCAAAGCCGATTCCACGACGCGGCGGATCATCCCGGCAATCCCGTCCGCCGGCAGCATCCGTCCTGCGGCGTCGCTGCAATCGATGCGGAGGAAAGCCGGGTCCAGTTCACACTGGCGCCGGTACATATCCCGTACACGCTCCTGAAAGCGGATGTCCTGCTCGTGGATGTCGCTTCCCCCTTGCAGGTAGTCCCGGTCGCTTCCCTCGCGGTGTGCCTTGAGCTGCTCTTCTACAAAAGCGATGGGGACGTCGAGAAAGAGGTTGAGTTGCGGGCGGGGAATGCCGAAGGCTTTGTATTCCGTATCTAAAATCCACTGGCGCAGGCTTTCCGCTTCGGCTTCGGAAGCGGTCTTGGCGCACTGGTAGGCGATGTTGGAATACACATAGCGGTCCAGCAGCACGTTTTTGCCTGCTTCGAGCGCCGCACGGATTTCAGCGGCGGCGGCCCTGCGGTCCTCCGCGAAAAGCAGGGCGACCAGTTGGGGATGAACCTGTCCGTTCCCGCCGAAATCCCCCTTGAGAAAACGGGTGATCAGTCCGCCATAGACCGGGGAGTCGTAGCGGGGGAAATGAATGTATTCCAAGCCCTGCGGCAGGGATTCGAGATATGATTTCAGACGCTTGACCTGCGTCGATTTGCCGGCGCCGTCCAGGCCTTCCAGAACAATCAGCATCGCAACTATACATTATGCGCCCGCAGGCGCGGTTTTTCCTGCAAAAATAAGCAAAAAATCCGGGATGTCCAGCAGTCCCTACTTCATCAACGGGGCGAGTTCCGACCAGGACAGGGTGATCCGCAGCAAGCCGTATTCCTCCGCGGCGATTTCCCCCGCGTCATACATCCAGATGATACCCTCCGGGGAAAACTTGAAATTGCCGTTGGGACGGACCGGCTCGCGGATGGGAATGTCCGATGTCTTGAAATGCCGGCGGAACTGCAAGGAGAGCAGCGGCGGCAGCAATTCCTCCCAGCCCGGGAGGAACAGGTCCTGTTCGCCGGCCCTGTTTCCGGAAAGGTCGTAGCACAGGCCGCGTTCATAGCGCGTCCGGCGTCCGAACACGCTCTCGTTGACATAGAGGTGATAGGTGACATAGTCCTTCCGGACGCCGGCGATGTAGCCCGTATAGAAACATTCGTATCTCAAATCTCCCCGCAGCGTATCCCGGGCTGCCGGGTAAGATTGGCGGACCATCTTGTTGTGCTTGTCCATCAGTCGCTTGGCCTGGGTGACGAAAGGGTCCTCCCCCGCCCGTTCCGACGCTGCGGGCGGCAGGGTGCCGGCATAGGCGGCATCGCCGTCTTCCCGCCCGAACAGCGAGGCCAAAGCCGCCCGCCGGAGCGTGTCCCGCAGGAGGGGATACATCCGCCCCTTGGTGTCGCAGATGCTGTCGGGGTATTCCAGGGTCAGCGACCAGGCGTACACGTCCAGCCGGTCCGGGTCGTCCGACAGCAATTCTTCGTCGGACAGTTCCACGAAACTGCTTCGAATCAGCACTTCCTCCTGTTGCGCGCAGGCAAGGACCGTCAGGCAGAGCAGCAGCGCTCCCAGTCTTTTCGCGCCGGCGCTCATTCTTCCTCCTTCCATCCTTGCGCCCGCAGCGGCAGTTCCAGTCCGTCCGGCATCACCAGCGCCGCGCCCGCTTCCGCCTGGGCCAGATGCCCGACGACCTGCCAGGTCTGGAAATCGTGGCGGAACTTCTCGAACTGGGCGAGGGGAAGCGTGAAGAGGACGCGCCAGTCCTCTCCGCCGTTGAGGGCGGTGGATGCGGCGTCGATGTTCATTTCCCGGGCGGCGTCGAACAGCCCTCCGCCGAAGGGAATGCGGTCCAGATAGACCTTGGCGCCCAGCCCGGTCTGCCGGCAGATGCGTTTGACGGCATCGCTCAGCCCCTTGTCCACGCAGACCCCGCAGGAGGGATAAAAACCACCGTCGCAGAACAGGCGGGGGATATCGGCGTCCAGTACGGGCCTGAGGTAATCGCCCACCAGCAGCTTGTACTTTTCCAGCCCTTTCATTTCCGGCGTGCCTTTCGCATCCTGCCCCTGTATCCGTTTTTTTTCACGCTCCAGCACGCGCAGGCCCATATAGGCCCCGCCGAGATTGCCGGAAAGGCAGAGCAGGTCGCGGCTCCTCGGCGCGGGCCGCCGTTTGAGTTCCAGTTCCCGGATGTGTCCGAAGGCGCTCACCGCGATATGCAGGCCGTTGACCCCGGCCGCCAGTTCCAGCGAAACGTTCTCATAGGCGTAGTCCCGGGCCGCCGCGCAGATGCCTTCCCAAAGCTCTTTCACCTGGCCGAAATCCAGTTTGGCGGAGATGCAGAGGTTCACGCCGAGGCAACGCGGCGTAGCCAGGCGGGCATACAGCATCGCCGTCACTTCCACGACGCATTTGTATCCCAGATGCTTGAGCGGAAAGTAACTCAGGTCGAAATCCGTCCCTTCGGCCAGCAGCCTCAGGACGCTTTCACCCTGTCCGGATAGGGTTTTGCAGCGGTTTTCGCCGAAAGGCTCGAAGCCGCTTCCTTCATAAAGCCGGCGGATGGCTTCGACCCGTCCGAGTGAGGCAAACGAGATTTTTTCTTCCATTGGGCAATGATAATCAGAAGTATGAAATTATATTTGTGCAAATCTACGAAATTTTCATCAACAAACTATTTCAAATCCCGAAAACACTTGCTAACTTTGCCCGGATGTCGGACCTTTTCCCGGCGTTTTTTCGCTTATGAGTCTCAGAACTTTCATCGGGGCGCTTTCCGCAGCGTTTCTTCTGTACTTTCCGCTGCAAGCAGGACCCAGACAGGTGTATGACGGAGTTTCCGTGATGTCCTTCAACGTCCGGGGGGATGTCGGTGCGCACAAGGACGGCACCAATTCCTGGGAACTGCGCTGGAACTGCGTCGTCAATATGATAGCGGACTGCAAGCCCGATGTGGCCGGCCTGCAGGAAGTCTCCTCCTTTCAGCTGGCGGCCCTCAAGGAATATTGCAACCGCTACAAATTCAAGGGAGTCGGTGAAGAGGACGGAAAGAAGAAGGGGGAGTTCCTCACGCTGATGTACAATCCCTCCGTCCTTTCGTTGGTCAAGTGGGACGTTTTCTGGCTCAATGACGTCAATCCGGACAAGCCCGTGGCCGCCTGGGATGAAAAGATTCCCTGCGCCGTCTCCTGGGCCGTTTTCAAGAGCAAAAAGAGCGGAAGCAGGTTCCTCCTTCTCAACCTCCATCTGGACCGGGAAGCCGACGACGCCCGCCGCGAGGGACTCCGTCAGATTGCGGCCTGGCTCTCCGACAACAACAAGGACGACCTGCCCGTCGTATTGACAGGCGGTTTCAATATGAACCCCTCGGATGATGGCTTTGCTTCCCTGAATGCCCTTGGGTTCCGGGACGCGCGCACCGAAGCCGATACCCGCGACGAGACCCGAAGCTATCACGGCTGGGGCAAGACCGCCTTGCAGCTTGACTATATATTATATAAGGGATTCCGCCTCTGCCCGGCTTTCCGGACCGTGACGAAAAAATATCCCGACGAAGCGGGCGAACCCCATTTCGTTTCCGACCATTATCCCGTCCTGACCACCCTCATTTTCTAAAAGCCCTTCCCTATGTCCTTTGTCCATCTTCACGTCCACACCCAATACTCCATCCTCGACGGACTGAGCAAAATCAAAGACCTGTTCGCCCGCGCCCGTGAACTGGGGATGCCCGCCGTCGCCATCACCGACCACGGCAATATGTACGGCGTGAAGGAGTTTCTCAAATGGGCGAACGACAAGAGCAACAAGGATGGCGACGGCAATTATATCGTGCGTCCCCTCATCGGCTGCGAAGTCTATGTCTCCAAGTGGGACGACCTTTCGCTCAAGGACAAGGACCACAAGGGGTACTGGCACCTGATTCTGCTCGCCAAGAATTACAACGGCTACAAAAACCTGATAAAAATCGTCTCGACGGGCTTTATCGAGGGCTTCTACAACAAGCCGCGCGTCAGCCGCGGCGTCATTGAAAAATATCACGACGACCTGATCTGCTGTTCGGCCTGCATTCAGGGCGATGTGCCCCGCCACCTCATCAACGGTGACTGGGAAGGTGCCCGCGAGGCTGTCGAGTGGCATCGCCGCGTCTTCGGAGAGGAT
>CADBLM010000170.1 GCA_902795445.1 uncultured Bacteroidia bacterium | reverse complement strand
GGAATTTTTCGCCCTCGAAGGCCTCGGCAAACTCTCGCAGACCATCCGCATCATCCAGTCGGAACTCAATCCCGGCCTCACCATCGAGGGTTTCCTCGTGACGATGTTCGACGGCCGCACCCGCCTGCACAACCAGGTGCTCGAAGATTTGCGGGAACATTTCGGCGAACTCGTGTTCGAGACCATCATCCAGCGCAACATCCGTCTGAGCGAGGCCCCGTCCCACGGCAAGCCCATCATCCTCTACGACGTCATCAGCAACGGCACCTCCAATTATATGAACTTCGCCTCCGAGGTCATCCGCAAGAATGAACGGGAGGCCCAATCCGAAAAATAATGGCCAAGAAACAATACGGACTCGGGAAAGGACTCGGCGCCATCCTGCCGGGAGCCGACCGCAACCTGGACGAGCTCCGCCGCCCCGTGGGTTATGTCAACAAAGACCTTGTATCCACGACCGGCGCGGCTCCGGCCAAGGCCTCCGACATCATCCGCCTCAACATCGACCTCATCGAGCCCAACCCATTCCAGCCCCGGATGAACTTCGACGAGCAGGCCCTGGACGAGCTCAGCCAGTCCATCCGTTCCCTCGGTCTCATCCAGCCCATCACCGTTCGCAGCCGCAGCGAAGGCAAGTATCAGATTGTCAGCGGAGAACGGCGTTGGCGGGCCAGCAAGATGGCCGGACTGGACATCATTCCCGCCTACATCATCCAGACCGACGACAAGGGAATGCTCGAAATGGCCATCGTCGAAAACATCCAGCGCGAAGACCTCGACCCCATCGAGATTGCGATGAGTTACCAGCGCCTGATTGACGAATGCAAGCTCACCCAGGACCAGATGGCCCAGCGCGTGGGAAAGAAGCGCAGTTCCATCACCAACTACCTGCGGCTGCTCAAACTCCCCGCCAAACTCCAGCACGACCTCAAGGAAGGGCTGCTGAGCGTGGGGCACGCCAAGGTCATCCTCGGCGTGGAGGACAGCGCCCTGCAGGAAGAACTCTGCGACGCCTGCGTCCGGGAAGGACTTTCCGTGAGGGCCCTCGAAGACCGCATCGCCAAACTCGGACGGGACGAAAAGACCTCCGTCCCCGAAGACCTCCCCGAATACTGCTACAAGGCGGCCGAGGTCCTCGGCAAATACTTCGACGGCAAGGTCAACGTCAAGCTCGGCAAGGCGGGCGGCGGCCGCGTCACCCTCAGCTTCAGCAGCGAGGAGCAGCTCGACCGTTTCACACAGCTTATCGAAAGCCTTTGACGGGCAGCCGGCGCATATGGGTGAAATTCCTCGCGGCAGCGCTGATGCTGCTGCTCGGGAGCACCGTCTGCCGCGCCCAGTTCCGCGAAGAGGCCTTCCAGCAGAACTACAACGACACCACGACCGGCAAGACCCCGGCAGACTCGACCGACAAACTTTTTTCCTTCAAGGAATACTTCGGCGGCCTGGGGCACAGGAACCAGACCCGCATCGGTGTGCTGGCCAGCGGCTCCCTGCTTTTCGTGGGCGGTATGCAGATATACAACAGGCAGTACTGGAAACTGCCCATCATCTACACCGGCCTCACCGTGGGGCTCGGAGGCGGCAGCTGGGCTTACCTGCAATATAAGAAAACCGGCAACGAGTGGTGCAAGAACGCCTATCCCTGGTTTTTCGCCGGCGGCGCCCTGATGTACTGGGCCACCCTGCTGGACGGCACCATCTGCTACCATCCCGATCGCAAGCCCCTGCCCGGACGGGCCACCCTCTACTCCCTGCTATGCCCCGGTATGGGACAGATTTACAACGGAGAGGCGTGGAAAGTCCCCATCTACTGGGCCACGCTTATGGGCAGCGTCCACTTCTACATCACCAACAAGACCAACTACGAGCGATACAAATGGATTTATGACCAGGCGAGCAACCCCGAGACCAGTCCGACTACGCCCATCACGGCCGAACAGGCCAAATGGTACCGGGACGAATTCCGGCGCTACCGCGACTACTCGATGCTCGCCCTCGTCGGTTTCTACCTCCTTCAGGTCATCGACGCCAATGTCTTCGCCTACCTCGGGGATTTCGAGGTCAACGACAACCTCAGCGTCCGCGTAGAGCCGTCTGTCATTTCCGCCTCCGAGAACTACGCGCTCGCCGGCAGGGGACAACTGTCCCTGCCCCGTTCCTCCATCCCCACGACGCCCGATGCCTACGGGCTCAAACTCGCATTACGATTCTGATATGACAAGTCTCCTGATATTCCTTGCCCTGAGCGGCGCAACCCACCCTGCAAACCATCCCGACAGACACCGCGACCCCCTTCCGAACCTCAGAACCACCGATATGGCCTCCGACACCCTGCGCATCGACACGGCCGACACCTTACGCATCGACGCGTCCGACAGCCTGGGCTTCCGGGCTCCCGCCGACAGTCTCGGCCTGGCCGATTTTCCCGAAAAGACGGTGGAGACGGCCGACACGAGCGACTTCGCGGACGAACTCACCCGCCTGAGCGACAGCCTGCACATCCGCATCGGCAAATGGCAGCAGGCCGAGGTCCGGTGGATTGTGGAAGAAGGCGACATCCCCGAGGTCATCCCTTCCAACACGCCCGATTCGGTCTTCATCCGCCGGCTGAACGGGATGAACTCCTTCATCCCCCTTTCCTACAACAACATCGTCCGCAATTTCCTCGTCCTCTACTCCGAACGCCGCAACAAATCCATCGGCGAAGTCCTGGGACGCTGCAACATCTTTATGCCCATCTTCGAGGAAGTCTTTTCCCGCTATGACCTGCCGGAAGAACTCAAGGCGATGGCCATCATCGAAAGCGCCCTCATCCCCACCGCCACCTCCCGCGTCGGCGCCAAGGGAATGTGGCAGTTTATGTACTCCACCGGCAAGAAATACGGCCTGCATATCGACTCCTTCGTCGATGAGCGCCTGGACGTGTACAAATCCGCTGACGCCGCCGCCCGCTACCTCAAGGACGCCTACGAGGTCTTCGGGGACTGGGCCCTGGCGATTTCCTCCTACAACTGCGGAGCGGGCAACGTGCAGAAAGCCATCCGGCGCAGCGGGAAACGGAATTTCTGGGAGATTTACAACTGGCTTCCCCGGGAGACGAGGGGGTATTTCCCCGCCTTCATCGGCGCCCTCTACATCACCGAGTACTACAAGGAGCACGGCATCGTTCCCGTCACGGAACAGGCCTTCGGCCCCATCGACACCATCAAGGTGGACAAGATGCTCCATTTCACGCAGATAGAGAAAGTCGCCGGCATTCCGCGCAAGACCCTGCGCGACCTCAACCCCCAGTACCGTCACGACATCATCCCCGGCAAGGAACAGGAATACATCCTCCGCATCCCCTACCGATACACCAATCAGTTTATCGACAAGGAAGACGAGATTTACGCCTGGAAGGCGGATTCCCTGTTCAACCCCGTCAGGCTCAAGAAACTCAAGGACGGAATGGACGGAGAACGGATCGTCTATAAGGTAAAAAGCGGAGACGTACTGGGCAAGATTGCCCTGCGGAATCATTGCACCGTCGCCCAGATCAAGCGCTGGAACGGACTGCGCAACAACAACATCCGCGTCGGGCAGAAACTCATCATCTACCGCGGCGGCCGCAAATAAAGGCCGGATGCCGCCTTATTCGTCCTTGACGTAGAGCGTACAATGGCAGATGTCCTTCTCCCGATAATCGGAGCAGGGACATTTCTTGTCATAACTGTCGTTGTGGCAGGGGCAGTTTCCCCCATTGAGGTCGATGCGTTTGCAAATCGCCGCCACCACCTTCTCGTTGGGATTGAGCCGCCAACCCGGCTTGATGAAAAAATTGTCCATCGTTATAGAAATTGTTAAGATGATTCACTTTCCGGCATCCGCCTGAATCTTTTCAATGAAATGACGGGCGATGA
The DNA here is from genome assembly GCA_902795445.1 of uncultured Bacteroidia bacterium. Lineage (GTDB taxonomy): Bacteria > Bacteroidota > Bacteroidia > Bacteroidales > UBA932 > Cryptobacteroides. The sequence goes on along the minus strand of CADBLM010000170.1, from coordinate 3,946 downwards.
CATCCCAGTCATATACGGACGCAATGGTCTCGGAAATTCGTTCAAGCGGAGGAAGTTGCGGCGGCTGACCAATGCCGAGCACGGCGCGGATACGGCTTTGCAGCAGTTGCGCGTCGTCACAGTCAATGTGATTCTCACCGAAAAAGCTGAAATCCCCCATCGCCGTCCGGTTGGAACAGATGCAAGGCACTTCGGACGCCCCGGCTTCGATGGGCGGAATACCGAATCCTTCCGCCACGGCAGGATAAATGAAAAGCGAGGCCGCCTTATACCAAAGTTTCAGTTCCTGGTACGGAGCGTGATAGCGCACGACAACGTGAGCACGGGCCTCCGCTGGCATCGTAGCCATCAGGCGGTCAAAGTCCGGCATCGACAAGGTCTTCCTGCCAATCAGCACCAGGTCGTAGCCGGCTTCCCATAGCCGCATTTCCAGATAGGTCCTCAGCAGAAGGTTCTGTCTTTTGCGCGGCTCGAATCGGCTGACGCACAGGACAAACTTTCCCACGCCCTGGCTGTCTGCAAACGCACGGGCCTCAGCAGAGGCCGACTCAAAGAAATCCTTCGTCACGGCATTGGGAGTCACGAAAATTTCCTCCGCAGGGATATGGAAATGCCTGGCGATACGCTGCTTGGAATACTCGGATACCGTCGTCAGGATATCCGCACGCTCCGCCGTATATGCGAAGCTCAGTCCTTTGACCCATCTGTACTTCCAAGGGAAATACTTGGTGAAATCTTTGAACAGGATGTCGTGCAAGGTCACTATCGTCCGGCAACGCCGCCCCAGCGTACCGTGATGGCCAAAGGCCCTCTTAAAAGGTGGAGCCGTATATTGGAAATGGGCGTAATCGATATGGTTTTTGCGGATAATCTTGGGATATTCGAAGAACAGACGGTGGATTTTCCCGGCGTCAGAAAGTTTGATGAAATGAACCCGGGAAGAAATCACCTCATTGGAAAAGTCGGCATCGGCGTCCGAACGGTACCCGGCCCAAGTCAGTTTCTCGGGATACTTGGAGACCATATAAAACTCCCAATCCTCCGGTGCCTGACGAAGCATAGCTTCATACAGTCCCCGAATGTGCGTATTGACCCCTTCGGAAGTCACATAATCAAAACAATGACAATCAACCAGAAGTCTCATTTGCGAATCAGATTGTGCTTGATTTTCTGTCCAAGGTAGCCCGGCCGGGCGAAGACGCTGCGGCACAGATACCATCCGGCGGAGAAGATGCGTCCCCTGCGAAGCAGGAAATAGCCCCTGCGCAGGCTGTCGGCCGCCGTTGCCTCCTTTTGTATCGCTTTCAGTTGCCGGGGCGTCAGGCTCTCCCGGAATTCGATGAAAGTCAGGTCCTTCTCCCCCGTCCGACGACGCTTCAGATTGGTCTTGATGTGTTTCATCCGCAGGAGCATACCCATAGAATCCGTGGACATAGCGCTCTCGTGCTTACGGTAGCGGCAGAGGATTTGCGGAACGACGACAATCGCCTTCCCCGCCGTATAGAGGTCGCTCATCCGACACCACAGGTCGAGGTCTTCGCACAAGTCGCGATACCGGGGTTTTCCTTCCGGAAAGCCATCCACGCAATGTCCGCCGACCTGCAGAGCGATTTGACGGTCGTACATCGCCGTCGGCTGCATAAATATCAGTTTCCCTGCGGCCGCCTTCGCGTAGAATTCCTCTTTCGTCTTGCAACCCAGGTAGATGCCCCCGGTCAGTTTTTCACCTTGGGAACCCATATATTCCAGATGGCATCCGACGGCCATCAGGTCTTCATCCGAGGTGATTTTCTCATAAAGCGATGCAACCAGTCCCGGATACGGGCAGTCATCTGCATCAACAAAGAGAAGATACTGGGTCTTGGCGTGTTCCTCCACATATCGGCGCCCTGCACAAAGTCCCCCGTTCCGGGGCAGACGGACGATTTCGACCTGACGGGGATGCTGTGCAAAGAAGGCTTCCGCCACCGCAATGCTGTCATCCGTAGAGCAATCATCCACAATCATCAGATGGAAATCCTGTACCGTCTGCGCAACGATACACGCAAGCGTCTCAGGCAGATACTTGCGAGCATTGTACATACAAATCGCCAAGGTCAAATCCATCATCGCGATACAGTTCTTTCGTTGGAGCCGCTCATAAAATCGTCTCGCAAAGATAACATTTATCCGCCAATAACACAAATTTGCCGCCCCGTTCCGATCGGCGCGTTCAGTGTCCGGGGAAGCAGGGCGGCAAGAGATTCAAACTCTTTAAACACCTACCTATCAGCCAACTGATGCAAAAACCCGGGCATAGGCTTCAGTCTTCTTTTCCAAGGACAGCGGATAGGCCCGCGAGGTGGACGGCATCCGCCAGAAGGTCATTTCCCGGATCGGGACTGACGCCGGCGTCCCTTCTCCGACGGGCGCAGGGACGCTCTCTCCGACGGGCACCGGGAGGCTCAACGGGACGCACTCCCCGACGGCCGGCTCCTGACAGCCGAAACGCGCGACGAGCACATCCGTCGCCTTCTGTCCGGTCGTCACCAGCGTCCGGCACTGCGGAATCTTCGCCAGCAACGCCGCTACATCCGTCGCCTCCACCACCTCCAGGAACTTATCCGACGCATTGTCCGCCAGCCGCCGGACGGCCGAAGCCGTATCGTACATCGCCAATCCCTTCTCCCGGCAAAAGGTCACAATCGCCTCCTTGTCAAAGCGCTTCCGTCCCGGCACCACGAAATGCTCCCGGTCCCCGAAGAAATACAAGCCGCAAATCCGCCAGAAATCATTGATGAAATTCGGATAATAGAACTCCATGCTCCACCGCCTGGCCTGCGGCGGGAAACTCCCCAGCAGCAACACCCGCGCCCCCTCCGGCAAAAACGGCTCGAAAGGATGGCACTCGACGGAAATCGCGCCTGCCTCCATATCAGGACTGTTTCTGCTGCTCCACCCAGATGAGTTTGCTGATGTCATAGCCACGACGGGCGGACTCGGAAAGAATCGTCTCCCGCACCTCATCCGTCAACTGCGGCGTACGCGAAAGAATCCACAAAAATTCATCCGAACTGCCACCAACCAGCACCCACTGATAGCCTTCATCCAACAACAAAATCCGGTAATCGCCATAGAAAGGACCGAAAAACGAGACCCGGAGTACGCGGGAATCATCGGTCAGTTTTGCCTTTCCTTTCGACTCCTTGGGCTTGCCGTTCTTGATGCCGCTGTTCAAAACGGCTACCTTGCCATCCTCGCGAAGCGAATAGTTTGCCTTGCAGAAAGAGAGGCCCCGCTCGAAAGGATGATCGAAACGCGCGATTTCATACCAATCCCCCAGATAGCGGTTCAGGTCAAAATCTCCGGACACCGAATTGTCCACCGTCAAGCGTGCAGAGCACGAAGTGCCACACAGGAACAACAATCCCGAAAGGCAGATACAGAATAATTTTTTCATACACATAACTAAATCATGAAATAATAAATATACAAATTTAGCAAAATAATTTCTGTTTGGTTATTTCCGTCGATGTTTCACATCTCCTCCATACTCGGCCCGCCCAGGCTCTTCACCCCCGGTGCAGCTTCCGCCTTGTTTCCTCCATCAGACGGCAACCAGACTCGTCTCACCCACACGCCTGCTCCCGGTCCATTTCTTTCTGCCTGTCGTAGAACTGCCTCACACTACCATCCTTTTATCGCCGTAGATTTTACCGAAGTCAAAGATCGGCGATAAAAATACAACTAAATTTTTAATTCGCAGACATTTGTCGGGTAGCATTTCTTAAAAAATGAACTTAGTAGATTCTTTTTCGCTCTTTAAAGTTACAGACATTTTTCTTTCTACCTATGCGGACACACTTTTTGGGACATTATCTCATATAGACAATCTTCGGCACACCGTTGAAGCACCAAAACTTATAGTCTGTGATAATCTTACCGACATTGTCCAGAAATTGAGTCG
>CADBLM010000169.1 GCA_902795445.1 uncultured Bacteroidia bacterium | reverse complement strand
CATGGGAACAAGCCTTACCATGCTGGATGAGATGCATCAGATTCAGATGGAACGTTACCTCGCTTCCGGAATGGATGCGCAGGCGGCCTGGCAGGCGGTGCAGCCCGTGCTTTCCGATGAGAGTATGCCTTACAACAAGCCCTTCTCCTACACAATCTTCTTCATATCGGCCGCCCTGCTTCTGGTTATACAGCAGACCATGTTCTACGGGTCATCTCTTCTTGCAGGCACGCTGAGGGAGCAGAACAGGAGTTTCGCTTCCATGCCGAAAGGCCTCCAAGGACTTGGAATAGGAAGAGTGCTCCTTGGCAGGGGCGCTGCCTATTTTTCCATCTATATGGTAACGGGTACGCTCATCGCGCTTCTCATTCCCTGGCTGTTCCGTCTTCCGCAACGCGGAGAATGGACGGACATCATGGTGCTTCTGGTGTTTTTCGTAACAGACTGCATTTTCTTCACCTTTACGTGGTCTTCGCTCATCACAAGGAGGGAAACGGTATTTGTCCTTTTCCTCAGCATATCTCCCATCTGTCTCTTTCTGACGGGCTTTTCGTGGCCGCAAACGGCCATTCCGCCATTCTGGCAGTATGTGGGCTGTATTTTTCCTTCTACCTTCGGGTGCCGGGCATTCATCAACCTCAATACTGCCGGCGGCTCCCTCTCTCTGGTAGCCCCGGAGATCAGGGCGATGACAATCCAGACGGTCGTGTACTATGTCCTCTCAAGCATTTCCATCTTTGTTGAGAACAAGGTAATAGAGAGGAAAGACAAGATAGCAAACTTTAAGGACAAGGCTCTTGAACTTCGCGGAATTGACCCGGAGGAAGCCCGCAGGCTCATTGCAGGCGAGTAAAAAGGCAAAAATCGGAAAATCATACAGTCAAAATGTCGGGGGCGTTTTGAAAAATCCCGCCCTTTGATTAACTTTGCTGGTTGTATATGAAGATTGTAACAGTCAAAAATATCTTCCCGCTGGTACTTGTCTCCTGTCTGGCTAGTGCCTGCCAGTTCTTTTCCTCCATCTTGCACGACGATTCCGTGGTCGCCAAGGCCGGCGGAGAAAAACTCTACCGGAGCGAGGTCGTCAAGTTGATTCCGGCGGGGCTCCCCGAACAGGACAGCCTGACCATGGCCCGCCAGTATATCGAGTCCTGGGCCTCGGACCATGTGTTCCTGGACATTGCGGAGCAACAACTCTCCCCGCAGGAGCAGGATGTGAGCGAGGAACTGGAGAAATACCGCCGCTCGCTGCTCAAGTACCGTTACGAACAACTTTATGTCGCCCAGCGCCTCTCGCGGGATGTTTCCGAAGAGGAAGTCAAGGAATATTATGACACCCATCTCAAAAATTACATCCTCGACCTCCCCATCGCCAAAGCCCGCATCCTCCGCATCTCTGCGGAATCACCCCACAAGGATGAACTCAGGCAGCTCCTCGTGACGGACGACCCTGCGCGGCTCACGGAGTTGGATTCCCTTTCCTATGCCTGGGCCGAAAAGTATATCGATCGGAGCGGAGAGTGGATGAACCTGGTGGATATCGGCCGTCAGATCGGGGTGGACTACGGCACCATCCTTTCGAATATGAGCCGCAATTATGCGGAAATCGAGGACGGAACGGGGCGGCTCTGCCTGATTTATTTTGTCGATTATATGCGCTCGGGACAGCAGGCGCCTTTGGAATTCTGCCGGCAGTCCATTCAGGAGACACTGATTTCGATGCGCAAGCGTCGTCTGATACTGGATTTGGAACGGGACTTGCTGGAGCAGGCCCGTCAAAATGGTGATTTCGTCATTTATGAAGATCAAAAATAGCATTCTGACAGTACTTATCGGCTGTCTTGGGTTGAATCTGTCCGCCCAGCAGTATCCGGGCGGTATCATTGACAAGACCGTGGCCGTCGTAGGCAACGAAATGATTACCATCGGACAAATCGAGCAGGAAGTCCAGATGATGCGGGCGCAGGGGATGTCCTCCGACCGGAACATCCGCTGCGAACTGCTGGAGAATATGCTGGTTTCCAAAATCTTCCTGATGCAGTCGCGCATCGACTCCCTCAAGGTCAACCAGGATATGGTCGAGAGCGAACTCTCCAACCGTATCGCTCAGGTGAAGACCTCCCTGGGCGGCGAGAAGGAAGTGGAAGCCTACTTCGGAAAGTCCCTGTACAAGATTCGCCAGGAGTGGCGCAAGAACATCGAGGAGCAGAGCCTGACCCAGCAGATGCAAGGCAAGGTTTCCCAGAATATCCCGGAGGTCACTCCCTTGGATGTCAAGCAGATGCTCGATACGATGGACAAGGCCGACCTGCCCGTTGTCCCCGTCAAGTACAAGCTCAGCCAGATCTGCATCTATCCCGACCGCGAAGCGGCCAATATGGCCTGCAAGGAACGTCTGCTGGCCCTGCGCGAGCGCATCATCGCCGGTGAAAGTTTCTCGATGCTGGCCCGTCTGTATTCCAAGGACCCCGGCAGCGCCCGCAAGGGAGGGGAGCTGGGAATGGCTTCCAAGTCCATTTTCTGGCCGGTTTTCTCCGATGCGGCTATGTCCCTCAAGCCCGGCATCGTTTCCCAGATTGTGGAAACGCCCGACGGCTTCCATATCATCCAGGTCATCGAGAAGAAGGGCGATATGTTCAATGCCCGCCACATCCTGCTAAAACCCGAATATACCAGTGAAGACCGTGAAAAGGCCTTCCGTACCCTCGACAGTCTGAAAACGGAAATCGAGAGCGGGGCCGTCACCTTCTCCCTCGCCGCCAAATTCTACTCCCAGGACCCCGCGACCCGCACCAACGGCGGACAGATGTCCGACCCCCAGAGCGGCTCTTCCTATTTTGAAATCGACCGGCTCAAACCGCAGGACTACGAGGCCATCCGTTATCTGTCGGAAGGCGGTATCTCCAAGCCTGTCGAATCCCTGGACAACGAAGGGCGCAACGGCAATACGGTGTACAAGATTGTCCGTCTCGACAAAATGATTGATGCCCATCCCGCCTCATACGAGCACGACTATGACCTGCTGGTCTCGATGGCCAAGCAGAAGATGTCGATGGCGGCCATCGACCAGTTTGTCAATGACAAAATAGCCCGGACGAATATCATCATCGACCCCATCTTCAAGGATTGTCCCTTCACCCGGGAGGGGCTCACCTCCAAAATCCGCCAGTGAGCCTGCGCTCTGCCATAACGATTTTCGGGACCCTGCTCCTGTCTGCCCTGCTCCCTTCCGGAGCGGCGGCCCAGTCTTCGCAGCAGGAACCGGCGGACAGCATCGTCCGGCTGATTCAGGCCCGCAGCCTTCAGTCCATCGACATCGAAGGCGCTACGGTCCGCAAGGTGTTCGGCGTTCCGGAGGATCCCGTCACCTTCCTGCACAACAATACCTACCTGATTTGCGATACCGCTTACTGGTATGTCGATCTGCGCCGCATCAATGCCTTCGGGCACGTCAAGCTCCTGCAGGAAAGGACGCAGCTGACCAGTGAACAGCTGACCTACCTGGTGGACGAAGACCTGGCCCAGTTCCGCGGCTCCCTGGTCCAGCTGCAGGATGAGGACAACAACCTGCTGCGGACCCGCCATCTGGATTACAATACCCACGACAGCGTCGCCGTTTTCGCCCACGGTGGCGCCCTGAGGGACAAGGACGGCCAGCTTATCGAGAGCGAAGACGGTTCCTATGACTCGAAGGTCAAGATTTTCCGTTTCACCAACGACGTCAATATGTTCACGGACTCCATCTTCGTGAAGACCGCCTCCCTGGTGTATGAGTCCGACAAGGATTTCGCGACCTTCGGTTATGCGACGGACGTGTGGAAGGATGAGAATATGCTTTCGTCCGACGACGGATGGTATGACCGCCGCGACAGCCTCTTTTTCTTCCGGCGCAACGTGCATATGATGAACAACGACCAGGAGGGCTGGTGCGACACCTTATATTATTACAGGGGCAGCGGCAACCTTCGGATGCACGGGAACGTGCAGGTGAGCGATACGACCCGCAACACGTTTTCCCTCGCGGGAAAGATGTTCTACGTCGATTCCCTGTCGATGATTACCCTCTGCGAGGACCCTGCCGTGATGATGAAAATCGAACAGGAGGGGGCGGCGCCCGATTCCCTCTGGTTCGGCGCCGATACGATGATTTACCGGACCGTTCCCCGTTATGCGCTGGACGAGTCCGTCATCAAGTCGTCCCGGTCCCGCCTGGATGGCATCAATGTGGACCCGGTGGGAGAGTTCCGGAAGAAAGCGGCCGTCGAAAAGGCCCAGAAAGATGCGAAAGCCGCCGAAGAAGACCCCAACAGCGCGGCGGCCGCCGCCAAGCGCCGCGAGGCGTATCAGGCTTCCCTGCGGGAAAAACGGAACGGCGTGTCCGGGAAGACCGGGCCTGCGCCGCAGGCCCCGGAGAGTGCGACTTCGTCGCCCGACGGGCCGGCCCCGAATCCTTCGGCCGACAGCCTGTCCGTCTCCCGCGACAGTCTCGCCGTCGTCCGCGACAGCCTGACGACCGCCAGGGACAGTGCCGCAGTTCCGGCGGTGGAAAAGAAGGACAGCACGAAAATCGGTTTCCTGACCGCCCTGCGCAATGTCCGTATGTATCGGCAAACGATGCAGGTGAGTTGTGATTCTCTGGAGTACAACGACGTGGATTCCCTCGCCCGGATGTACAAGGAACCGGTTATCTGGAACGAAACCAACCACCAGTATTCGGCCGACAGCATCTATGCCCTCATCCGGGGCGGGGGAATGGAAAAGGCCAATCTGATGTCCGACTCCTTTATCATTATCCGGGAGGATTCGCTGCATTACGACCAGATCAAATCCACGGAAAGCGTGGCCTATTTCAAGGAAAACCGCCTGAACCGCTATGACGCGCTCGGCGGGGCCAACGCCCTGTTCTATGTCGAAGAGAAAGGCGATCTGGCGACGGTCAACGCCAAGGAAACCAAGATGCTTTCCGCTCTCTTCAAGAAAGAAACCATCGAACGGGTCTATTATTTCGATATGGCAAAGAGCGACGCCTATCCCGTCTGCCAGATGTCCCGGGAGGACCAGCGGCTCAAAGGATTCAACTGGGACGAGACGAAACGGCCCCGTTCCCGCGAAGATGTCACCCTGCTTCCGTTCAAAACTTCCCAGCGTAAAGCCTATGAGGAGCATCCACGGGCCAGTTACAAGCACTCCGAGCGTTATTTCCCCGGATACATTTCCCATATCCGCCGTCTCATCGCCATCGGAGATTCCCTCGAAGTCGTGCGGGCCCGTCAGAAGAGCGTCCGCGATTCGCTGGCCCGGATGGTCCGCATCGATTCCCTCGCCCGCGCCGACAGCCTGGCAAAAGTCCGTCACTTGGCGGACAGCCTCTCACGCGTGGATTCCCTGGCCCGGCTGGATTCCCTGGACAAGCAGGAGAAACTGCATCAAAAAGCGGTGGCCGACAGCGTGGTGGCAGCCGTGCGCGACAGTGTCGCCCGGAGCGACAGCCTCGCGGCAGCCAAACCGCTGACCCAGGAAGAGATCAAGGCCCGTCGGGCGGAGGAGCGCAAGGCCCGACAGGAGGAACGGCGGAAAGCGGCGGAGGAAAAACGGCGTCAGCGTCAGGCCGCCCTCGAAGCCAAGTGGGCGGAACTTGACCGCCGGGATTCGCTCAAGGCGGCGCAAAGGGCGGAAAAGGCGAGGGACAGGGCCCGGAAAAAGAAACTCCGGCAGCTGGAACAACTCCAGAAAGAAGCCGAACGCGAAGAACGGCTCATCCAAAAGTATATGGAGGCGTATCGAAAGAAGAAGCAGAAACAGCGGAAGCCCCCTGTGGAACCGGCCTTTACTTCGGTGCCGGAACAAAAGCCTTGAGGTCGTAGTCGGCCTTGATCTTATCGATGATGGCGCAGGTGAGGGCGTAGGTCCGGCTCTCCGGCCGGTAGTCCGCCGGCGTGACGAAATGCACACGGCCTTCCTTGAGCAGTTTTTTTGCGTCCGCCTTTTTCTTTTCGCTGTCCGGCGCGTACACCGCCACGGAGTGGCCTCCCCACATCTTTACGATTTTCATACAGGGCACGTCCGTGTCCCCGTCGCCGAAATAAATCATATGCGGGAAGGGAATCCGCTTTTTGTCCTCGGCCTGGCTCTGGTTGACCAGTTTGTTGTCGCGCATCGAGAGGATGCCCTTGTTGATTTTGAAAAGGTATTGCGTCTTGGCCGTATAATCGACCGCGACGCCCGGCCAGATGGCCTCTCCGTTCTCGTCGTAGATGAACGAACAGGCGAAAATTTTCTTGAATTCCTTCGCGATCGGCGTCCCTTCGATGATTTCCGCCAGCCCCGAAGAATTGATGTAGTGCTCGATGATGACGCCTTTGCTCTCCCCGTATTCGCGGATGCGGCGGAACCAGTCCGTCACGCCGGGGAAAAACTCAACCATCCGTCCGAAATCGTTGAAGTCCTTTTTCATCAGCCGGATGTTTTTCCGACGGGCCTCGTCGAACATCATTTTCATATAGCTGAGGATGTTGCTGGCATCCTGTCCCTGGGCCAGTTCGTCCGACATCTGCCAGAATCGCCGGGGCGTCGTGTCAATGGCCTGAATGAAACCGAATTCCTGCATATTCCCGGGAGAGAGGGTCCCGTCAAAATCATAAATGAGGGCGATGATAGGCTTTTTCATATCCATAAGCGCTGTTAAACGCAAAGATAAGAAAAGAACGGCATATCAAGAAAATTTTGTACTTTTGCACCGCCTTTTGACAACAGGAGGCATTGAAACTAAGACCTGAGCATTATGCAACATTATTTATCCCTTTTACAAAACCAAGTCCAGGAACATTGGGACGCTCACGCGCTCTGCAACTACAAGGGCGAATCCTTCACCTTCGGCGAATTTGCCACCAGACTGGAAAAATTCCACGTCCTGTTTGAAAACATCGGTATCGTCAAGGGGGACAAGGTCGCCATCTGCGCGAAGAACTGCGCCCGCTGGGCCGTCTCTTTCTTCGCTTCCAACACCTACGAGACCGTGACCGTGCCGATTCTTGCGGATTTTACTTCCGAGAGCATCGTGAACCTGGTCAACCACTCGGATGCCAAGGTCCTCTTCATCGATGACGACAAATGGGCGAAACTCAACCAGGCGGCGCTGACCGGCCTGCGTCTGGTCCTCTCCGTGGACACCTTCGAGGCTCTGTACTGCGCGGACGAACAGGTGAGCGGCGCCATTGCCGCCTGGGACCGTCTCTTCCAGGAGAAATGGCCCTCCGGCTACGGCAAAGACGACGTAAAGTTCCCGGTGGACAACTGGGACGACCTCTCCATCATCAACTATACCTCCGGAACGACCAGCGCGCCCAAAGGCGTGATGCTCAAATACTCTTCCACCTGTACCAACGTGATTTTCGGCCTTTCCCGCATCCCCATCACCTTCGGCTATACCCTGGTGTCGATGCTTCCGCTGGCCCACGTGTACGGCCTGATGTTCGAACTGATTTATCCGCTCTGCGGCGGTTGCTGCATCTACTTCCTGGGCAAGACTCCTTCCCCGAAGACCCTGCTGGCCGCGATGGCGGACGTCAAGCCCTACTCCGTGATGACCGTTCCCCTCGTGATGGAAAAAATCTTCAAGGCTTCCGTCCTGCCTACGCTCAACAAGCCCGCCATCAAGGTGGCGACCAAGATTCCCCTGGTCCGCAACCTCATCTTCAAGACGGTCCACGACAAACTGATCGCGGCGTTCGGCGGCCGGATCGACTGGATTATTATGGGCGGCGCTCCGCTCAACCCGACTGTGGAATACTGGTTCCGTAAATTCAAACTCCCTTATACCGTCGGGTACGGTATGACCGAAGCCGGCCCGCTGATGGCCTATGAGGACTGGCGCAAGTTCGCTCCCGGCTCCTGCGGCAAGGCGGTGGACCGCTGCGAGGTCCGTATCGACTCCGACGACCCCCAGCATACGGTGGGTGAAATCGAAGCCCGCGGTATGAACCTGATGGTCGGCTACTACAAGAACGAGAGCGCGACCAAGGCCGCATTCACCGAAGACGGATGGATGAAGACAGGCGACCTCGGCCTGATCGATGCCGAAGGCAACATCTTCATCAAGGGCCGCAGCAAGAATATGATTCTTTCCTCCAACGGACAGAATATCTATCCCGAGGAAATCGAGGCGGTCGTCAACAATCAGGAATATGTCATCGAAAGCGTCGTCGTGGACCGGGCCGGCAAACTGGTCGCCCTCGTCTATCTTGACAAGGCGAAGATGGAGGCGGACGGAATGGATGCCGAAGCCGTTTCCAACAAGCTGGAAGAGATGCAGGCCCTCATCAACAAGGAGATGCCTTCCTACAGCAAGCTGACCAAAATCGAGACGGTCGAAGAACCCTTCGAGAAGACCCCGAAGATGAGCATCAAACGCTTTCTGTATAAGTAGGAAACGCCTCCAAACTTAACGATATCCTGCCGCAAACGAGAAAAATCCCCGTTCGCGGCAGTCGCAGGCGTCGTGAAGAACTGGCCCGCACCCTCTCCAAAAAGGAAGTTGTCCACTTGACCTTTGTCACGACCTTCGGCGTCGCGTATGGAAAATACAGCGGCATCGTTCAAAAACAAATCACAATGGACGACTTGTTTGTATAATAAGCAATTTCGGGGGGAGGGTAAATGATACACAAATAAATAAAATTTTTTATCTTTGCGGGTCTGCCATTATTTCCGGCAGTCACCAACGAAGATGCTTGAAGGCGAGGAACTCATTGTAAGAAAGGTTGCTGAAGGCGATCGCGATTCTTTCCGCACCCTTTTTTATCACTATTATCCGAAGGTCAAGGTATTTCTGCGTACCTTGGTCCCGGATGAAAATGATGCCGAAGACCTGGCCCAAAATGTGTTTGTAAAGTTGTGGGTGGGCCGTTCTTCGCTCAAGGGTGTAAAAGTGTTCGGCGCTTGGTTATACCGGGTCTGTCGGAATACGGCTATTGATTATTCGCGCACCCATAAGACGATGGTTCCTTTTGCTCCGGAAGAGCCAGGTCTCTCGACAGAATCACTGGATGAAAATTATTTTGCCCGTGAACGCCAGTATCAATATGACAAATTGATTGCCGCCATGCCGGCCAAGCGTCGGGAGGTGTTTCTCCTCTCTCGTGAAGAGGGGTTGTCCCACGCGGAAATCTCCAAGAAACTGGGCATTTCGGTCAAGACCGTGGAAAACCATATTAATATGGTCCTCCGAGAGCTGAGAAAAATCAGCTCCTGCATTTCCTTATTTTTATAATTCTTTTTGGGGGGTAAGCCCATCTTTTTCGTTCTTATAACAGGACTTTTCCTGTTATGATGAAAAAGATGGAAGATATTATTGTTTGGGATGAAGTAGATGCTTCGCGTATCACGCCGGAGGAGACGGAACAAGCGTATCGAGAGGTCCTTCGGCGTAGCTGTGTGGCGGAAGGCTTGGTGCGAGAGCAACAGCGTCTCGATCGTTGCCGTTATCTCCGTATGAGTTTATCTGTGGCGGCTTGCCTTGTTGTTTTGTTTGTTTTCTTGTTTTATCGTGTAGGTAAGGAGACTTCCTCACCCTTGTGCCAGTACGCCGCCGTTGCCGGAGAGACAAAGGAAGTAACCCTGCCGGATCAGAGCCGGGTGAAGCTCAATGGCGGGTCTCTCCTGATTTTTGCAGACTCTTTCAAGGATACCCGAGAAGTTTTCTTGTCCGGCGAGGCCGTGTTTGATGTGACGGCAGACGAGGAACATCCTTTTTTTGTCCGGACGGCGGATGTCACTATTCGCGTTGTCGGAACTCGTTTTGACGTCAAGGCTTATCCCGATGACGCCATCTCCCAGACTACGCTAGAACGGGGGAAGGTGCAAGTCTGGCCCAATCGTGATCCGGACCGTGTCGTGACCCTGAACCCCAGTGAACAGTTCTTGTTTGAACGCCAAAGCGGAGCCGTCACGACCCAATCTATCCGCCTGAACGAGGCTTTTGCCTGGGAACACGGAGAAATGTGTTTCCGTTCGGCCTCCATATTCGACATTATCAAAGTCCTGGAGCGCCAATCCGGCTGTAAAGTCCATCTGACGACCCAACGATACAACAGTTCCGTTATTACAGCGCGTTTTGTACACGGAGAGACACCCGATGAAGTGATGGAGGCTCTTTGTGCCGTTATTCCCGGAATGCGTTATCAGCGAGAGGGAAATTATATCTATATCCAGTAGAGAGTTATGAAAAGAAACCTGTGTATTATTATTCTGCTGATGAGCCTGTCCATCCTGCGTGTATGGGCGGCCGACCCCGGAAAGGTTGTTAATTTTTCTTCTTCCCGGATGACTTTGTCCGAGGCTTTGTCCGTCATTGAACAGACAGGTGGTTTTTCCATCACCTATAATGAAAGTTTACTGGATCTTGACCGTCAGGTCGATACTCCCAGCGGTAAGACGGTCGAAGAGTTGCTTCCCTTGTTGCTCGCCGGAAGTCAGGCGGAAGCGCGTATCAAGGGGAATATGATTCTGATTGGACAAAAAGGCCCGCAGCCGGTAGAGCGCAAAGGGACTGTCGTCGATGCTTTGGGCCCCTTGGTGGGCGCTGTCGTGATGGTAGAAGGGACCGGGGCGGCGGTCACTACAGATCTGGACGGAAATTTCTCTTTGCCTGCCGCTGCCGGCAATGTTCTGAAAGTAAGCCTGATGGGTTATCAGGAGGCGAGCTATAAAGTGGGGCAGGAGACGCAGGGTATCCGCATAACCCTGGTAGATGATGTTACATTACTTGACGAAGTGGTCGTTGTCGGCTATGATGTCCAGAAAAAGGTCAACTTGACTGGTGCCGTTGCCAGTCTTTCTACCGAAGCCATAGAGAACAAGCCCATTGTCCAGGCTTCAACGGCCTTGCAGGGAGCAGTCCCCGGCGTAACGGTGACAACCAATGGTGGTGCTCCCGGCGCAGATACCGGAAATATCCGTATCCGTGGTATCGGTACCTTCGGCGGATCGAGTGCAGAGCCTTTGGTATTGATTGACGGCGTTGAAGGAAGCCTCAACTCGGTTGAGGCCGGTGATATTGACAAAATATCCGTGCTCAAGGATGCGGCATCTTCTGCCATCTATGGTTCCCGTGCCGCTAATGGCGTCATCCTTATCACGACCAAACGGGCCGAGAAAGGAAAGGCCAGTGTTCAATATCGGGGCTATGTCGGTTGGCAGACGCCCACGACAACGCCCGAGACGGTCGGTCCTATCGATTATATGATACTCAATCGTGAAGCGACGGAAAATGACGGCGGTGTATCCATCTATACCGATGAATATATTGCCAACTATCTAAAAAACAATTGGCTGGATCCGGACAACTATCCCATCGTCAACTGGAAAGAGCGCATACTCAATGGCAGCGGCCTCATTCATAACCACAACCTTTCTTTGAGCGCGTCCCACGGAAAAGTTCACTCACTGACCTCAGTCAGTTTCCTGGATCAGTATGGTATCATCAAAAGCGCTAGCTATAAACGAGTTAGCCTCCGCAACAATATGAACATCGACATTACGGATCGCCTTTCGATGCGTTTTGACCTGTCCGGAAGTTGGGGGCTTCGTCAGAGCAGTCCTTATCAGAGTGCAGCATTCGGATTCCTTAATGCGCGTGACCCACTTTTCCTGGCCCAATGGTCCAACGGGACCTACGCACCGTTTACGGGGGGCACTGTCAATATCTTGCCGGTCGTGGATCAGGGGCAGGGAGGCAATGAACGTACCGACGCCTACCGGCTCAATGGCGCCTTGGCGCTGACGTGGAAACCTTGGCCTTTCCTCACCCTCGAAGGGACCGTAGCTCCCCGTCTGACGCTAAATTATAATCACGAGTTCGTCGATCTGATAACCTATTATTCAGACCCTTATGGCACGGTTTCTCCCATCAGGAACCGGGAATACAATTCTCTGACGGAGTCGCATACCAACACCTTTTACGGCAATTATCTTTTTACGGCTCGGTATCATCAAAAATTTGTGGATGCCCACGATTTGACTCTTTTGGTCGGTGCTTCCTACGAAGATATGGATCAGCGAACACTCTCTGCGTACCGTCGCGATTTTGCGTATCCTGAATATCAGACCATCAATGCGGGTGCTGACAACGAATACAAAGAGAATGGCGGAGCTCGTTATCAGTGGGCGTTGATGTCATTCTTCGGGCGTGTCAATTATAATTATAAGGAACGTTATCTCTTTGAGGCCAACATTCGCTTCGACGGTTCTTCCCGCTTTGCCCGGGGGAAGCGTTGGGGCATCTTCCCCTCTTTCTCCGCCGCCTGGCGACTGACCGAGGAACCTTGGATGGCCTCGGCCAAGAAGGTTCTCAACGAATTCAAAATCCGTGCATCCTACGGCCAGTTGGGCAACCAGAACATCGGTTCGGACTACTATCCCACCGTCCAAACACTGACCATCTCCTCGATCTCCGCCAACAACATCATCTATCCTATAGTGGGCTTGAATTCTTTGGCCAACAAAGATATTACCTGGGAGTCCTCCGAGATGTATGACATCGGTATCGATGCAACTCTTTGGGATCGTTTCTCCCTTACGGCGGATGGTTATTACAAGACAACACGGGGTATCTTGATGCAACTTGACATCCCTGCGAGTATCGGATTGAGCGCTCCCTACCAGAATGCCGGCGTAGTGCGCAACATCGGATGGGAACTTGGATTGGGTTATCACGACAAGGCAGGGGATTTCTCCTGGGGTTTGGATGCCAATCTTTCGGATGTGTACAACAAGATTGTCAGTATGAAGGGAACAGCCTCCGGAAATTTGCTGCGCAATGAAGAGGGATATCCTATCAATTCCATTTATGGGTTGAAATGCATCGGGATGGCGCGTACCCAGGATGAAGCGGATGCGGTCAATGCTACCTGTCCTCAATACAGTCTGGAAACGCTTCCGGGCGATTTGATCTATGAGGACATCGCCGGAGACTTCGACGAGAACGGCAACCCCATACCTGATGGGAAAATTGACGATCAGGACCGCCAGATTATTGGTTCGACCGTCCCTCGTTATACTTTTGGATTTACCTTGAATTTCGGTTGGAACGGTATCAGTCTTACGGCTCAGTTTTCGGGTGTAGGGATGCTCAATGCTTATCTTTCCGGCAATTATACCCAGCCTTGCGTTCAAGGAGGTACCTTCCGTACCGAACACTTGGACCGCTGGACACCGTCCAATCCGAACGGGCGTTTCCCCCGACTGAGTTATACCAGCGAGTTGTCTCGCAAGAACTCCTCATTCTGGATGGCGGACGCATCTTATCTGCGGCTCAAGAACATCCAGTTGAGTTACTCTTTCCCCAAAAAGTGGCTTGCTAAGACGCCGTTGTCCAAAGTGAGTATCTTCGCCAATGCCACCAATGTCTTCACCCTGACGCGCTACTGGCAGGGATATGATCCGGAAAATATGTTTACCAACAGTGGCGACGGCGTTCAGGCCGGTGCGACGGCCAACAACTATCCGCTGGTTTCCACCATTACTTTCGGTGTTGACATCAAATTCTAAAGCAGGTATGACTATGAAAAAGAATATTATCCTTTTTGCCGCTGTTTTGCTTTTGTTTTCTTCCTGCGAAAAAGCACTGGACCGTAATCCCCTCAACGGCCCCTCCACCGGGACCTTCCCTTCTTCCGAAGCGGAGGCGCTCTCCGGGGTGTTGGTCAGTTACAAGAATCTGGCCAATGCCACCCAGCAATATTGTCCTTTCCCCACGCGTTTTGTTGACAATCTGACAGATATCGGGACGGTCCGCGTCGGTCTGAGTAGTTGGAATATGTTCGTCACCTCTACGTTGACCCAGACTACTTCCGCTGCGACTAGCCTTTATTCGCGTATCTACCGTACCGCAGGTCGTATCCATCTGGTATTGGACAATCTTGACAACATCAAAGGAACGATGAGTGAAGAAACATACCTTCAGTTTAAGGCTGAACTTCTCTGTCTGAGGGCTTATATTTATGATATGGGCTGTCAGTTCTACGGAGACATACCCTTCATCGACCACTGTTTGAGCCTGACGGATTACAGTTATCCGAGAGTTCCCAAGGAACAAGTCATCGACCGCATCCTCAGGGAAATGGATGACAATCTGCTTGATGCCCTTCCTGTCCGATGGGACAAATTCAAGTGGGGTACCTGCCGTTTGGGTCGGGCGGCCGCCTATACGCTCAAGGCCCGCATCTGTCTCAACTGGGGACGCTTCGCCGATGCCGCCCGCTATTCCGCCAAGGCAATGGAACTGTCGGAAGGAATCTATGCGCTGGAGCCGCTGGATTGTACTTATTATCCTACGGCGGAGACGGAGGGCGAACCTTCCGCCGCCAATCTTTTCGGTTTCGCGGGAGAGCAAAGTGACGAGTGGATGTGGGCTATCCAGTACAATGAATTGGCAGCATCCAACACCCATTCGATGGTTTACACCTATTCTTCTCGTGTATCCAACGGTGCAGCCGGTTGCGGACCGTCCCAAGCCCTGATGGACACCTTCCAGTGTACGGATGGTAAATCGATTGCCGAGTCTCCGCTGTATGACTGGCAAAACCCGTATGCCCACCGCGATCCGCGTTTGGATTTATTTTGTCTGCGTTCCAATACGCGCATTAACAATGTGCAGTATTCCACCGATCCTACGGTTCGTGAGGTCTGGGACTATAATATTGAGGCGAAGGTCAACAATTCGGATGTCTATGGCAATAAATCCGAGTATGGGCCGAACGGGACCAAAGGTCCCGGTGGGTATCTGTGGCGTAAGTTTGCCGATGCTTCTTACTACGGCAAGACACTCAGTGCCAACTTTAACGATGATTTGGATGCTTGTGTTATCCGTTATGCGGAGTTGCTGTTGATTGACGCCGAGGCCAATATTGAGATGGAAGGTGGCGACCTGCGCCGTGCGCAGAATGATATCAACCAGATTCGGCAACGGGTAAAAATGCCTAAAATCACCTCCTACGTCCGGGCGGACCTTCGCAGCGCCCTGCGTTATGAGCGGACGGTAGAACTCTGCGCGGAGGGATTCCGATGGTTTGACATTCGTCGTTGGAAAAGTTCGGAGTCCGATATGACCCTGGCTGAGGTTGTGATGAACGGACCCCAGTACGCTCCGGCATTCAAGAACAATATTTCCAACGCAAAGCCCATCATTTCCAAAGACTGGACTGTCTCCTATAACACTTCTTCCACCTGGGACAACAAGGCGTTCAACCTTCGCACCCTTATCAATATGTATTATCAGCCGGGTAAGGATGAATTATGGCCCCTGCCCGATACCGAAATCCGTTCCAACCCGGCCATCAGTCAAGATGACCAGAACCCCGGTTATTGATCAATGTATATGTGTATGAAAAAGTATATTCTGCTGTTATTTGTTCTTGTTGCAGTTTTTTCCTGCAAGAAGTACGCGTGGGAGTCTTATCAACCTGATACAACCCTTCACCGTACGGGAGAAGTTTCCCTACTGGCGACATTCGAAAATCTGCAGTCGAAGCTGACTATGGATGATGGAGGACACGGGCTTTGGAGTCCGGGTGATGAAATCGCTGTCGCTTTGAGTGACGGTCAGTTTGTCAATTTTACGCTGGACGGGACCGGGGATACCCGTCGGGCCGTATTCAAGGGGACCATCCCCGAAGGCAATACTTTGGGCGGTGTGGCTGTCTATCCGGCATCCGCCGTTCAAGACTTGGATGGAGACCGGATGACTCTGTCCCTTCCGCAGGCGCTCTCGGATGCCTCCTATCCCGGTATCTTGATCGGAACCATCGGGGAGACCTGGGAAGTCTCTTTCAAACAGGCTCTTTCTTTCTTGAGGCTCACGCTCAATAATTTACCACCGGAAGCAACCCGCGCGAAATTTACGGCAAACGCCCCGCTCAGCGGACTGTTCGTGGCTCCTGTCCAGGATATCTTGTCCCGAGGGCTGTCGTTCGCAGACGGACAGTCTTCTGCACCGTTGGAGTGTACGATTGCCGAAGAAAGTCCGTATCTATATGTCCTGTTGCCTCTTCCGTCCGACTCTTATGAGGCGATTGACGTAACGCTCTATGACAAGAACAACAAGCAGCTTCTCATTCAGACGCTCAGTGACTACGCCATTACACTGTCGAGAGCGGAATTACGTCGTATGACCGTCGAATTGAATGATGTAGAGGCTCCTCCTTGCCGCATCCACATCGGAAGCGATCGCATAGAAATGAGAGCGACTTCCACCGGTGTGTATGCAGGTACCTATGAAGTGCCTGCCGAGACTTCCTTTACCATAGAGTTCGACGGTATCCCTTATGGTTTCGCCAGCCATTCCGGAGCCGGCGGACTGGGCCTGATCAGCGATGGGGCATCCGCCCTTCCGGCTCTTAGAATAAAGCAGGAGGGAAAGAGCAAGAAGACCTACTATGTAGAACGTGCTATCGGAAGCTTGGTCCAGACTGAGTTGGGAGGCAACTATTTTACCATCAATCTCGAAAGTCCGGGACGTGTTCACGTCGTGGCGGATCGTAGCAATGCCGATGCTCCCAAGTATAGGATCAATGTCGTGAAGGAAACAGATCCATCCGTCCTGTTCCACGAGGATTTTGCACTCTGTACCAAAGGAGGAGAATATATGGCTCCGGCCGCGGGTTGGGGCGGAATCAGCGTCAATACCTACGACGGCTATCTGCCGGGCAATGGCGGTACTTTGACAGCCAACCAGATTCCTTTCTCGTTTGACTATCCCGACGCGGCGGTGGCAGGCAAGGTCGCCAAGGCCGCTTTCATGGAGGCCTACGGCTTTTCCGACTGGGTGTTGTCTTGTGTGGGTGAGCGACCGGGGGCGTTGCAGTTGGCAACTTCTGCTTACGCCGGCTCGGTGACGACTCCGGCGCTGAGCAGCGTATCGGGGACGACGAATGCGGTTCTCACGTTGGACCTGGCCCGTTTCTCCGCGTCATCAACCTTGCCCATCACGCTGCGTGTGTTGGGTGCGGGTACCTTTGTGTCTGGCTCTGTCACCCGCGATGCATATGTGAGCGCCAAAGAAGGAACGTCCTATCCGGAGGCGACGACCGCTTATGACACTTTCGGAGACGAAGGAACATCTTTCGTCCTTGAAGATGACACCTATTTCCCGCACTCCATCGACAATGCCGATGTCGACAAGCCAGTTTCCCACTATACCTTCCAACTGAGCGGAGTCACATCGGCGACCAAAATCCAGATCGATGCGCCGGCAGCGGAGAGCGGAAATAATGCCCGTATATTCGTGTTTGACCTTAAAGTGATAAAAAAATGAAACGGTTACTCTTGTTCGCAGCACTCATTCTCTTGTCGCTTTCCTGCAAAAAAGCAGAAGCGGAGGGAGGAAGTAAGGACAGCAGAGGCCCCTTGGATGTGACGGTCGGTCAATCGCTCCCCAATTGGGCGGAGGGGTATCTGGATATCCACGCCATTTCTACTGGAAGGGGTGAGTGCACGTTCTATATTTTGCCCGACGGCACCTCCATGTGTGTCGATGTCGGTGAGATGGTAACGAGTACCAGTTCGCCGGTGTCCGTTACCCAGCGTCCCAACGCTTCTACCCGTGCCTATTTTACCCAGGCCAAGTATATGAAACATTTTCTGGAAGCGACAGGCCACAACGCCTTGGATTATATGGTAATGACGCATTTCCACGCCGATCATTACGGTACGCCGGGAGGGGCCGGTTTTATCCAGAGTAGCGCTGGTAACTATTGCATGACCGGAATGATGGCCTTGTATTCCACCCTTCCCTACAAAAAAGTATTTGACCGCGCATACAGTGAGAGCGATCCCGATTATAACTTCATAGCGGAATCGGCCGTCAGTTATTCAGAACCCTCTGCAGAGCATTGGGGAAATTTTATTAAATATTCCACCCGGCAGAAGGGTCTGCAGGTCGAGCGTTTCCGGGGAGGCGTGGACAATCAGTTGAAACTGCTCTATAAGCCATCTTCTTATTCCAATTTCAAGATTTTCAACTGGGCTGTCAACGCAGAATATTGGAATGGCAGTAAGATGGTAGATTCTTATGCCGCCACTTCGATACCTCCTGAAAATGCCTGCTGCACTATTTTTCTGCTCAGCTACGGAAAATTTGACTTCTATGCGGGCGGCGATGCCGGTACGCAGACCAAGGTGGCTATCAAGGTGGCGCAAAACATCAATCGCACGATTGAAGCAATGAAAGCAGATCATCATATGAGCGTGGATTGCATGTCGAAAGAACAGATGCAGATTTTCCAGCCCAAGGTCATTGTGACGCAGAGTTTTGCCCGTCGCACAGACCAGCCTATGCTCTCGACCGTGGAAGGACTGGTTTCCGATGATGCTGCAAAGCAGTACTACACCCGGCCTCATTCCTTGTACTTTACCAACATCGATGATGTTATCTATACTCCCAACCAGTATCTGTACAAGGGAACCCACGTCAATGGCCACGTAGTCATCCGTGTTGTCCCGGGAGGAGATCAATTCTATGTCTATCAGTTGGATGATACCAATAGTTTGTATAAAGTCAAATCAATAGAAGGCCCTATATCATGCGAATAAACAGACCTCTTCTTGTGCTTGTGACGGTAATCTTGCTTGCCGGCTATCAATCATGTCCTGCCTGTGGAAAACCGCGGGTGGGGCGCGTGCTTCCTGCATGGAGCCAGGGTGAACTGGACATCCACGCTATCGCCACCTATAAAGGTGAATGCTGGCTGTATATATTGCCGGATGGTACGACAATGGCTGTGGATTGCGGCGAATTGTCTCCCAAGAAAGACTCGGCAGTCTCCCACGACCCGTATACGAAGCGGGAGGTTGTTCGGCACCTGGTGCCCGGCCCGGAGCAAAAAGCCAGTGAAACGGCTGCAGAATATATGCACTTCTTTCTACCGGCCGCCGCTGCCGACAGCTTGGACTACATGCTTCTGACGCATCACCACAATGACCATATGAATGGCATTCCCGGCTTGTATGACCTGATGCCCTTCCGGGTGCTTCTAGACCGTACCGATACATCGAACATCGCGAAAGATGCTCAGAAAAATAAAAATGTTGCCCTTTATTGGAACTTCATCCGCTCCAAAGCCGTCTATCCTCATCCATTTGAATTGGGGGTGTCGCGACAGGTCTTTCCACGGCATGGAAAGCCCGACTGGACGCTGCTGGGATTGTCTTCTTCAGGAAAAGTTATGACGGAAGAGGGGCTCGTAGATGCGTATGAAGGCGAAAAACTGAGCGAAAATGGCGCCTCTATCTCTTTCCTGCTTTCGTATGGAAAATTTGACTGGCTGGCCAGCGGTGATGCAGGAGACCCCAACAGCAAGGTGCTTTGGCCCGTAGCCCAAACGGTCGGCCGCAAGATTGAAGCGATGAAGGTGCCGCATCACTACGCCTGGAGGACTTTTTCGGCCCGCTTGATAGAACTGCTTCAGCCGCAAGTGATGATTTCTGAGAGTTTTTGGTCACATCAGCCTTGGAAAGCGGAGATGGAGTATCTCTGGAACGCCCGCTATGATGCCGGCCGCCCGAAAGACCTTTTCCTTACTTCACCCTATACCGTTCCGGACGGAACGGACAACGCCCTGGGGCCCGAAGACCTCTCCCGTCTGGCCGGCTATGGCGGAAATGTCGTGCTGCGCGTGGCGCCCGGTGGAAAATCCTTCCGGACCTATGTACTCGACGGGGACGGCCGCATCCTTTCGGCGCACGGACCTTATGTATGTCACTAATTAACAAACACCCCTATGGAACAATCCACCCTGAAACCCTACCAACATCCCGACCTGCGCGTCTGTCAGCTGGCCGGGCAGATTGTCTGCATATCCGCAGACAGCCGCGAAACCGAAGCATCGGATATGAATTATGAAACCGGATCCTGGTTCGAAGAATAAGCAAATAGGAGGAATCGATATGAAAAAACTGATTACGCTCTCGACTTGCCTGCTGGTCCTGCTGGCCTGCGGCAAACAAGCCCTCACGGAAGTTCCCGCGCTGGCTCCCGAAACGGCCGGAGCCGCCGGAGCGGTCCGCACCCTGACCCTCGGGGCGCAACTGCCCGAATCCGCGATGGGCAAAGTGGCGGTCTCCACCGCCGGCAAGGTCACCTGGTCTGCAGGGGATGCTTTCGCCATCTATGATACCGACGGCAACAAAATCCAGATGCGTCTGGTGTCCGGAGCCGGCGGCGCGACCGGCCTCTTCTCCGCCGAGATTGGAGAGGCGACCGTGGATCTTTCCGTTCCTGCCGTCTATCCCTACGACTGGGCCGGAGAGGGGGAAAACAAGGCCAAGGTCATCATTCCCGAGTACCGGAAACTGACGGACGGGGTTCCGGCCGTCATGGCGGCCTCCTTGTCCGAAACGAACGGGGACATCGTCCTGTCCGCACCCTTTTCGCACGTGATGGCCGTGATGGAGTTCACGCTTCAGGATATCCCGGCCTATGCCTGCGCCCTCAAACTCTGGTCCAGGTCCGGAGCCCAGCTCAACGGGACCTATGTCCTCAACGAAACCCTCGACGGCGTCACCTGGCCGGATCCTTCCGAACGGACCAATACCCAGCAGACAGTTTGGTTTCCCTACAAGACGGCCTATGGCTCCGATGATACCGTCACGATCCGCGTCGCCCTTCCGGCCTATGCCTATACCGATCTGGCCATCCGCATCCTGGACGGGGATGAAAGCGTGATTGAGAACACGGGGCGGACCGTTCCGGCCGCCTGGTCGCAGCGTGCGGCGGGAGATTACGTGGCCATGCCCCTGATCAATGTCCGTGAGACGGTCGGAACGGCCCGGGATAAATTCGTCAAGGTAAACGGCGTCAAATGGGCCAGGGGCAATCTCTGCTTCAACCAGACGGATGAAGTCACGACCACGGGTTTCCAGGAGTATTGGAGCCTGTATGACGAGCAGTGGAAGTATAACAACTATGACGCGGCCACATACAACGACGGCACGTCTTACGACGGCACTGCGAAAGACACCCGCTATACCAATACCAGCAACCTTTTCGACCATTTCAACTGGGGCGGTCTGGGCCGTCATGCCCGTTTCAACTCGGCCGGAAACTACCTCACTCCAGCGACGGCGGAATTTTCCATCTCCGGCAAGGTCTTCACCAATTCGACCGACTTCGTGGAGGCTGAAGGAGACGACCGTTTCGCCAATGCCGGATGGAACGTGAATATGGATATCCGGGGCGATGTGGCCTTCTGGGCCAGCAAGGGGCTCTGGAGACTCCCGAGCAAGGCGGAGATTGCCACGCTCTATGTTAACGCAGGCAACCTTTCCACCAAGAAAGTCGTGACCCGGATGGGGCACGTGGTGAAAAACGGCTACAAAGTATGGGGCGTCCTGTATGTGTCGGCTCCCCGATGGATTTCCCCTTCCCTCGATACGTCCGATTCCGAATTCTCCGAAGCCGATCTGGAGAGCGGTCTGTTCCTGCCAAAATGCGGCCGGCGGGCCAACTCCACTTATGTCGTCATCCAGCAGCGTGTCCAGGGTACGTATTGGTGCGGGAATTTCGGCGGTATCGGCGATTATCCCAACAACCCGCGTATCCTGCACATCAACGGAAACGAAATCTTGTACGGTTATACGCTTGGAACGGCCTATACCAACAATGCCGGTTATGCCATCCGTCCCGTTCTGGTCGAATAGATGGCAATTCATGAAGAAAGCCGCAGCATACACAAGTCCCGTCATACGGGGTTCCATTTCTTCCGAGGAGATGGGACCCTTGTGCGACAGCAACTATTACGGGGAGGACATCAACTGGGAAGAGGATGAACCCGTATCCTCCGACCCTTCTTATGAAGGAGAGGGCATCACCTGGTATTGACACTGTTTTGAAAGACAATGAGCATGAGCAAGATGAAAATAAGTTTGAAGCTGTTGGCGAGCCTGTCGGCGGGAGCTGTCCTGTTGCTTTCCTGCGCCAAAGTACAGGAAGAAGAGCCGCAGGGAACGGCCGTCTCTCCGGAAGAAAGCGCCCCGGAGTCGGATGAAACGCCCGTCCGGGAGGGGTATTGGTACGAGAAAGTCGGCATCAGCCTAGGCGCTTCTTCGTCCAGAGTCTCCTTCAGCGAGGACAACGGAAAATTCACCTGGCAAGGCAACGAGAAAGTGCTTGTGCAGCGCTCCGGCGGGACGGCCTATGAAGCGACGGTCCGTACCGTGGGCAGCGCGGCGGAAATCACTGTCGAACTGGCCGAGGGCGAGACCCGCTCCGGTTTTGCCTACTATCCGGCCAACATCGGCAACGCGTCTGCGCCCCTGCGCTCGCTGGACGTGACTTTGCCGGCTTCGTACGGTTCTGCCGACAATCCGTCCACGGGCTACTATGTCTATCCCTATGCGCCGACGCCGATGATCGGCCAGCAGGCAGATGCCAACGGAGTGGTCACGTCGGACAAAATCACGCTCTACCACCTTGGCGGCGTGGCCTTGCTGACGCTCAATGCGGGAGACTTTTCCGGCTATGACGGGAGTGTGCCATCGGAAAATCAAGTGCTGAAGTTTATCAAGGTTATAACCGATAAAAAGATTTGCGGCGATTTTACGGCTTCGGCGTCCTCCGGGCATTACCAGATAGCGACGGACGGAAGCAGTTCCGACAACGAAGTCCAGTTCCGGCTTAACCCGGCGCTTCGCCCTTCCGATGTTGATGCGTCCCCTCATTCCGGTAAAATCATTCTGCCCATGCCGATTGGGATCTATACCATCCTGTCGGTAGAGGGGTGGAGCAACGGAACCTCCACCCTCCTTGCCAAGGGCGGCATGGTGGACGCTTTCTCCATCGTCCGGGCCGGAGGGGTCAAACGGACCCTGGAAATGAAAGCCTGGTGGCCCAAGGATTACGGCGCGTACGACCTGGTTTTCGGAACGGGCAACTGCATCGTGGATGGCGGGACAGCCTCGAGACGCAGCGTCACCTTTGACGTGACGCCCTATGAAGCGGGAGAAAACTACACCTATACCCGGATCATCGCCGATTTCACGGCGACAGACCAGACCCTCGACCGCATTCCCGCGAGCGCCAGCGTATTGTGGTATGAAGGCTATTCCGCCGCGCCGGCCATCAGCCTGAATACGGATTCCTATCCCTGGACGGCGACCGTGAGCAACCTTTCGGGAACAGGCAACGCCGTCGTCGCGCTGCACAACACGAGCGGAGACATCGTCTGGTCCTTCCACATCTGGTCGCCCGGCTTCGATCCTACCACCAGCGAGACCCGTACTTGGTGCAACGGGAATGTCGTGATGGGATTGTCGCTTGGAGCCATGTCGGCTGAGACGAATGGAGGCGATGTGGTTCTGGCCGATGCCTGCGGCATGTATTACCAGTGGGGACGCAAGGACCCGCTCGGACGCTCGGACGGCAATACGAGTACCTTCGCCCTGAAAACAATGACGGAAGTGGACGGGACGGCTCCTTCCACCAGTTCGGTCGTCGCTGTCGGTAGCAGCGAATTTTCCGATTCGGAAAATCCGGATGAGCATATCCTTTACACGCTTTCCCATCCCCATGTGCAAATAACGAGCAACATCGACAATAGTTACAACTGGCTGACTGCGGCAATTAACTCGTCGGAAAAATTCGACAACAAACTATGGGGGACCACCTGCGCAAGCGGCCCGGTTTATACCGAATACGGAAAAACCATCTTCGACCCCTGTCCGGCCGGATGGAAAGTGGCCAATACCTTTCAAGGATTCAATTCGCCGATCTCGGATTATTGGATGGTCAGTCATTTTGAGGGAAAAGGCAAGGCGATGGCAAGCAAGGGAATCTGCTCGACGGATTTTGCCCCCTATTGCGGACTGCGTCACAGAGGGTCGGGAGCTGTCAATTACGTGGGACAGGAAGGCTCTGTCTGGTCATCCTCATCCTCTGCTACTGCTCGGACGGCCCAATGCTGGCGAGTTTCCATGCCGGACGAAGATCGTTTCACCCGGGCCCAAGAAGCCGACCGTGCTTCCGCCCGTACCGTCCGTTGCGTAAAATTGTAAAGGATTTATGAAGAAGTGTTTTTTGATCTTGGGCGGCTTGTTGCTGCTCTTGCCGGCCCTGTCTGTGTCTGCAGGACCGATGAAAACGGAAGAAAACTCGGGCGTGATTACGCAAAAAAATTGCGAAGCGGACTTTGTGGTGTGCGGGGGCGGCTTGTCCGGTGTCTGCGCCGCCGTTTCCGCGGCCCGGCACGGAGCCAAGGTTATCTTGGTCCAGGACCGTCCCGTTTTGGGAGGCAATGCCTCGAGCGAAATGCGGATGGGGATTGTCGGCGTCCACAAGGACGATATGGTTGAAACGGGCATTCTGGAAGAACTGCAACTGAAGAATTTTTATTACAACCCCTTGCAACGATATACCCTGTGGGATGATGTGATTTATTCCACTGTGGTGTCGGAGCCGAATATCACCTTGCTGCTCAATACGTCCGTGGAGGATGTCGAGATGTCCGGGGAGGGTGCCATCGCGGCGGTCGTTGCGTGGAACGTCAATGCTTATACACGTTATCGGCTTGCCGGAAAACTCTTTGCCGATTGTACGGGAGACGGCATCCTGCGTTTGAGCGGGGCGAAATTCCGCAGAGGACGGGAGTTTCCGGAGGAATTTGGAGAGTCTTATATGCAAAACGGAGGGGATGACCGGACGATGGGCAATTCCATCCTGCTCCAACTGCGCAAGACCGACGAGGATCATCCCTTCAAAGCACCTGACTGGGCTTATCACTTTACCGATGCGGATTTTGAGTATCCCACGCCCCAATCTATGGTGAAGGGAGTCCGTTTCAACTACAAGCGCCTTTATCCCAAGGACAACAATTTCTGGTGGATAGAGTTTGGCGGTAACTTTGATACGGTGGCGGATGCGGGAGATATCCAATATGAACTCAAGCGTATTGCCTACGGCGTTTGGGAATATATGAAAAATCATCCCGATGGCCGTTGTAAGGGCTATGACCTGGATTGGATGGGTTCCCTTCCCGGCAAGCGCGAGTCAACCCGCTTCATCGGTCCTCATATTCTCACTCAGCAGGATGTGCTTTCCGGTGGGCATTTCGAAGATGTCGTGGCTTACGGAGGCTGGACGCTTGACGACCACGACCCCGATGCCTTCCACAAGAAAGGGCGTATCAGCGTGGAGTATTCGACGCCTGACTATTTTGGCATTCCTTTCGACTGTCTATATTCGGTCAATGTCCCCAATTTGATGTTCGCCGGCAGGGATGTCTCCTGTACGCACATGGGCTTGTCTGCTATTCGCGTGATGTCAACCTGCGCCCTGATGGGCCAGGCTGTCGGGACGGCCGCTGCACTTGCGTTGAAGGAAGATATGACCCCGGCCCGTTTGCGTCAAGAACGCATAGCGCAGTTACAAGCGATGTTGGAAGATGATGACTGTATGCTGCCCTACCGTTGGCGTCAGGTATCGGATCTTACCCGTAGCGCGAAGAATGTGCCGGCAGAATTGCTCAATGGCATAGACCGCAAGTGGGAAGGGGAAGACAATGGCGTATGGATGGCTCCGGATGAGGAACTTCGCTACGATTGGGAAAAACCGGTTGTGTTGTCGGGTGCCCGTCTTGTTTTTGATTCGCAGTTGAAGGTCCGCAGCAAACGTATGCGCAAACTGGAGGCCACTACCGAGCGGGTGAGTATGCCTTCCGTGATGGTTCGAGGATTCCGTGTGGAGGTGCTGGAGGGCAAGCAATGGAAAACAGTCTATGAAGATGCTGAGAACTTCCTTCGCTTGCGTAAAATCTCTTTCCCTCCGGTAAAGGCCAAGGCGCTTCGCATCATGGTTACCTCGACTTGGGGTGCTGATAAGGCTCATATCTTTGCTTTCGATGCGCTTTGAGCCATCGGCTCTTACTGTTTAGATAGGTGACGATGCAGACTAAACATTCTTTTAAATATTGGCAGTGGCGGGTCATCATCTGTTCGATGATTGGCTACTCTATGTTCTATTTCGTTCGCAAGAACTTTTCCTTTGCGATGCCGGCGCTCTCGGCCGAGTAGGGTATTACCAACACGGACTTTGGTATTATTTTGACCCTCGTGGGCATCATTGGGCTGGTTCTCCGACCATTTCGGCTGGGATTACCTCTTCATCCTGATGGCTGGATTTGCCGTTGTCGGCGGTCTGCTGGTCGCCACCCTGTGGAATATCAAGGACGACGGCTATATTCACGAGTTATAGTTGAAGTCTGTAATCCTTGCTCGTTTGGCAAAAATTCGCACATTGCGCGCAACATTTCACGCAGCCTTTGCATCTATGTAGGTGTAAAAAGGAAAATGAAATGAAAAAATTGGGTTTCATCCTGTCTGCGTTGCGGGTTTTTCTGCTGTTCTAACGGCAGCTGACTGACAAACTGTCAGAGGGACGGAACTTGGAATATAATTTGATTTGTTGCCTGTCGAAGCCGCAAGGCTCCGGCAGGTTTTTTATGTCTGCCGCGCTTGAAAACAAGAAAATTAAAGATAAGAGTTATGGAAAACAAAGGTAAAATCGGTGTAACGACCGAAAACATTTTCCCGGTCATCAAGAAATTTCTCTATTCCGACCACGAGATTTTTCTGCGGGAACTTGTCGCCAACGCCGTCGATGCGGAGCAGAAGATGAAAGCCCTGGCGGATGCCGGAGATGTCAAGCTTCCCCTCGACGAACTCAAGGTCCGCATCGAACTGGACGAGAAGAAAAAGACCCTCAAGATTATCGACAACGGTATCGGTATGACGGAGGAGGAAGTGGACAAGTACATCAACCAGATCGCCTTCTCCAGCGCCGGGGAATTCCTCGAAAAATACAAGGACCAGCTCGGTAGCATCATCGGTCATTTCGGCCTGGGTTTCTATTCCGCCTTTATGGTCTCCAAGAAGGTGACCATCGACACCCTTTCCTGGAAGGACGGCGCCAAGGCGGTCAAATGGACCTGCGACGGCTCGCCCGAATACGAGATGGGCGAAAGCGACAAGAAGGACAGGGGAACCTGCATCACCCTGTTCATCGATGAGGAAGAGAGCGAGTTCGCCGCCAAGGGGCGTATCCAGGGACTGTTGGACAAATACTGCAAGTTTATGCCCGTTCCCATCGTCTTCGGGAAGAAACAGGAATGGAAGGACGGAAAGTATGTCGATACGGACGAGGACAATGTCATCAATACCGTCGAACCGCTGTGGGCCCGCAAGCCGTCCGAACTGACGAAGGAAGACTATGACAAGTTCTACCGTGCGCTCTATCCGATGGGCGAGGACCCGCTTTTCTACATCCATCTGAACGTGGATTATCCTTTCCACTTGACCGGTATCCTCTATTTCCCCAAGATCAAGGACAAAATCGAAGTCCGCAAGGACAAGATTCAGCTCTACTGCAACCAGATGTTCGTGACCGACAGCGTGGACAACATCGTGCCGGACTTCCTGACCCTGCTCCACGGTGTCATCGACTCCCCGGACATTCCGCTGAACGTTTCCCGCAGTTACCTGCAGAGCGATGCCAACGTCAAGAAAATCAGCGGCTACATCACCAAGAAAGTGGCCGACCGTCTGGAAGAGATTTTCAAGAAGGAGCGCGCCGAACTGGAGAGCAAGTGGGACAACCTCAAACTCTTCATCGAGTACGGAATGCTCAGTGACGAGAAATTCTGCGAACGGGCGATGAAGTTCTGCCTGCTCAAGAATACCGAAGGCAAGTTCTTCAGCATCGATGACTACCGCAAGGCGGTCGAACCCCTCCAGACGGACAAGGACAAGAAGGTCGTCCTGCTCTATGCGACCGACAAGGAGGCCCAGTATTCCTTCATCGAGGCTGCCCGCAACAAGGGTTACGACGTGCTGTGGCTGGACTGCCAGCTGGATTCCTACTTCGTCAATATGCTTGAAAGCAAGATGAAGGATACCACCCTGGTACGTGTGGATGCCGACAGCGTGGACAATCTCATCCGCAAAGAGGAAGAGGCGAAGGTAGATATGCCCGAGTCCGAGCGTACCGACCTCGACATTCTCTTCCAGGCGGTGCTGCCGACGGAAAACCAGTACTACGTGCAGCCGGTCAGGATGGGTGCGGACGGGGATGCCGTCCTGATTACGCAGAGCGAGTTTATGCGCCGTTACCGCGAGATGAGCGCCCTGGGCGGCGGAATGAATTTCTACGGCGAAATGCCCGCTTCCTACAACATCAATGTCAATATCGACAACCCGCTCGTCGCCAAGGTGCTTGCCGCGAAGGCCGATGCCGTCAAGGCGGCGGAACTTGTCCCCGAGGCGGCCAAGGATGCGACGGAAGAGGAAAAGAAGGCCGTAAAGGAGAAACAGGAGGCGGCGTTGGCTTCCCACAAGGAAGAGGTGCAGGCTTTCGCCCGCGGCAACGACCTGCTGGCCCAGCTGTGCGACCTCGCCCTGCTCGCCAGCGGAATGCTCAAGGGCAAGGCGCTCTCGGACTTCATCGCTCGCAGCCGCAAGGTTGTTGAGGACGCCTATTTGAAGGCGTAAAGCGGCTGAAGGTGCGTTTTTGCGGCGTAAAGTGTAAGCTGCTTATTCATAGGAAAATATGAGAAATGCTCCCTCTGTAAATCAGAGGGGGCATTTCTTGTATATGTCAGACAATCAGGTGATTCTACTTTACGCCACAAATGATGCCTGTCCCCTTCAACTTATGAAAACATTTCGGAGTAGTTCTTTCCAGACTTCGGAACACCCCGAAGGGGGTCGTAGCAATCCCTTCCGACTCCGGGACACCCCGAAGGGGCGTTCACTCCATAAAGAAAAGTCCGTTCGCACTCCCTTCGGGGTGTATTCCGTTGTAACGACTAATGTCCGTTAACTGGATTTCACGCATCCCGGCTTGCTCGTAATTCCTGCTTTGCCGCTTTATGCTTCCCAGCTAACAAATAAATTTGTTTTTCTCTCGGCTTGCTCGTATCTTTGCCCCTGCAAGCTCAACTATGAGTTTTGTTAACATATTATCAACATAGCATTTGC
The DNA here is from genome assembly GCA_902795445.1 of uncultured Bacteroidia bacterium. Lineage (GTDB taxonomy): Bacteria > Bacteroidota > Bacteroidia > Bacteroidales > UBA932 > Cryptobacteroides. The sequence goes on along the minus strand of CADBLM010000169.1, from coordinate 149 downwards.
TATTTATTCGGTTGCCCTGAAACCTGAGAAATTTCTATGCAACATGCCGGATAAGTCAGTGAGTGCCTGCGCTTTGGCGTAGGCTTGACTTATCTGATGTTACGGGCTTCTCAGGGCCTCAGGGCGCAGATTTGAAGAGTCTGCGCCTT
>CADBLM010000168.1 GCA_902795445.1 uncultured Bacteroidia bacterium | reverse complement strand
CGTACAGGCGCGACTTGAGGATGCGCAGGGCGTTGTTGCGGTTGTCCAGCTGCGAACGGGTCTCGGTGTTCTCCACCACGATGCCCGTCGGGATGTGCCGGACGCGGACGCCGGTCTCCACCTTGTTGACGTTCTGCCCGCCCGCCCCGCTGCTGCGGTAAGTGTCCCATTCGAGGTCGGCGGGATTGATTTCGATTTCGATGGTATCGTCCACGAGGGGATAGACGAACACGGAAGAAAAGGTCGTCTGGCGCTTGCCCTGGGCGTTGAAGGGCGAGATGCGGACCAGGCGGTGCACCCCGCTCTCGGCTTTGAGGTAGCCGAAGGCGTAGTCCCCTTCCACCTGGATGGTGACGGACTTGATGCCGGCCTCGTCTCCTTCGGTCATTTCCGTGATTTCGGTCTTGTAGCCGTTGCGCTCGCACCAGCGGAGGTACATCCGCATCAGCATCGAGGACCAGTCGTTGGACTCGGTGCCGCCGGCTCCGGAATTGATGGTCAGCACGGCGCCGAGGTTGTCTCCTTCCTCGCCGAGCATATTGCGGAGTTCGAGTTCCTCCACCTTCTTCGAAAGCGTCTTGACGGCAGCGTCGAGTTCTTTTTCCTCCTCGGTCTGCTGTCCCTCCTCTTCGGAAGCAGGGGCTGAAACGGCCAGGGACTCCTTGGCAAATTCGTAGAGAACGTCCACGTCGTCGGCCGCTGCGACCAGTGCATCGTAGGCCGTCACCCAGAACTTGACGGCAGCGATTTCCTTCAGGAATTTTTCCGCCGCCTTGGCGTCGTTCCAGAAGTCGGCCGCGAGCGTCTTTTCCTGCATCGAAGCCACCTGCGAACGTTTGTCCTCGATATTGAGGCACTTGTGCAGGAAGTCGATGCGGCCGCGCAGTTCTTTGATATTTTCTTGACTTGTCATATTGATTCCTTTCTTCGAGCCGTCCTCCGACGGGGCCGTCCCTAACGATGACGGAGGCGCAGTTCTTTCTCCAGTTCCTTCACGCTCACCCCCATCTGTTCCAGCAGGACGAGGAAGTGATAGAGCATATCGGAGGCCTCGTAGATGAAACGGTCGCGTTTGCCGTCCACGGCCTCGATGATCATTTCGGTCGTCTCTTCGCCCACCTTCTTGGCAATGGTCTTTACCCCTTTGATGAAGAGTTTGGTGGTATAGGAGCCCCCGGGCATCTGCTCGTGACGGCCTTTGATGAGTTCCGCGAGTTCTCCGAGGAAACCTTCCTCCTCGGGCGTGTCGAAACAGGCCGTCGTCCCCCGGTGACAGGTCGGACCGGCGGGCAGGGCCCTGATGAGCAGGGTGTCGTTGTCGCAGTCGGCATACATTTCCCGGACGGTGAGATAATGGCCGCTGGTCTCCCCTTTGGTCCAGAGGGTGTTGCGTCCCCGGGAAAAGAAGGTCACGCGGCCTTCCGCGAGGGTCTTGTCGAAGGCTTCTTCATTCATATAACCCAGCATCAGCACCTTGAGGGTACGGTCGTCCTGGATGATGACCGGGAGCAGGCCGTCGCCGGTCTTGTCGAGCCTGAAATCCGAAAATTTCACGGGTTGCGTATTTTTCTGTGCCATCTTGCTAACCTTTATCTATTACAATCTCACGGGGATGCCCTTCCGGTCCAACTCGGCTTTGAGCACGGGAATGGGAATCTCGCCGTAGTGGAAAATGCTGGCGGCGAGGGCGGCGTCCGCCTTGCCCCGGGTCAGGACATCGGCGATGTGGTCCACGGAGCCCGCTCCGCCGGAGGCGATGACGGGAATCCTCAGGCTCTCGCACAGACGGGCATAGACCTCGCAGGGATAGCCCGCTTTGGTGCCGTCGTGGTCCATTGAGGTGAAAAGAATCTCGCCGGCTCCCCGTTCCTGCGCTTCCAGGGCCCAGGAAAAGAGTTCTTTGTCCGTCAACTGGCGGCCGCCGTGGGTCGTCGCCGTCCAGCGGCCGTCGATGTTCTTGGCATCGATGGCGCAGACCACGAACTGGCTGCCGTACTGCCGGGCAATCTGCGAAATCAGTTCGGGACGGGCGATGGCGGCGCTGTTGACGGAAATCTTGTCCGCCCCGCTGTCGAGCAAGCGGGCGGCATCGTCATACGAAGAGATGCCGCCGCCGACCGTAAAAGGGATGTCGATGACCGAAGCGATGCGTCCGACCAGGTCCACGAAAGTCTTGCGGCCCTCGAAAGTGGCACTGATGTCCAGATAGACCAGTTCGTCAGCGCCTTCGCGGGAATACTTGCGGCCCATTTCGACGGCATCGCCCACTTCCTTGAGCCCGACGAAATTGATGCCCTTGACAACCTGTCCGTCCTTGACGTCGAGACAGGGAATTATCCTCTTTGCGACCATTGGCGGATGTCCTCCATCGTAATTCTGTTTTCGTATATGGCCTTTCCGGCAATCACCCGGCGCAGGCCGAGCGCATCCAGGGCCCTGATATCCTCCATCGAGGAGATGCCGCCGCTGACCGTGAAGTCCACGGAGGGGTAGCGCTGCTGCAAGGCCGTATAAAGGGTCGTAGCCGGCCCCTGGAGCATTCCGTCCTTGGAAATGTCAGTACAGACCACCTGCGTCAGTCCGTCCGGCAGGAACAGGTCCACCAGTTCCTCCACGGTCTGCCGCGTGCCTTCCTGCCAGCCTTTGACGGCGATAAAACCCTCCTTGATGTCTGCTCCGAGAATCATTTTCGCGCCGCCGTAGGTTTGCAGCCACTCTTTGAAGAGAGCGGGCCTGAGGGCGGCCACGCTGCCGATGATGGCACAGGTCGCGCCGGCATCCAGCACCGAAGAGAGGGCCTGAGAAGAAGAGATGCCGCCGCCCCACTCCACCTCTATCTGCACGCGGGAAGCGATTTCTTCCAGGACGGCCAGGTTGCAGGGGCGTGAGCATTTGGCGCCGTCCAGGTCCACGATGTGGATGCGCCGGACGCCGCAGTCGGCATAACGCAGGGCCATATCCAGCGGCCGGGCGTCATAGACCTTGGTCTGGCCGTAGTCCCCCTTCACCAGGCGGACGCACTTGCCGCCGATGAGGTCGATGGCGGGAATGATGTCGATCATAAGGCCAGGAAATTTTTCAACGCCGTCTCCCCCACTTCCCCGCTTTTCTCGGGATGGAACTGGGTGCCGTAAAAATTCTCATAACGCAGGGCCGCACTGAACAGTT
>CADBLM010000167.1 GCA_902795445.1 uncultured Bacteroidia bacterium | reverse complement strand
GCTCCTTCTGCACACGGGTCATATACAGCACGTCCAGTTCGCCGATGGCCTCCTCAATGGTGCTCACCTCTTTGAATGTAAGGCTCTTGCAGTCGCAGACATCCTGTTTGATGTAGTCCGGCAGACGCAGTTCTTCGGGCGCAATCAGGACGATGTTGATATCTTCGTAGCGGGACAGGGCTTTGATGAGGGAATGGACCGTCCGGCCAAATTTGAGGTCGCCGCAGAAGCCGATGGTGATGCCGTCGATGTGCCCGAGTTCCCGGAAAATGGTGAGCAGGTCCGTCAGGGTCTGGGTCGGGTGACTGTGGGAGCCGTCTCCGGCATTGATGATGGGCACGGGGCTCACCTGCGACGCGGCCAGCGGCGCTCCTTCGAGGTGATGCCGCATCGCGATGACATCGGCAAAAGCGCCGACAACGCGCACAGTGTCCTGCACGGTTTCGCCCTTGGCTACGGAGGAATTCTTGGCGTCGGAGAAGCCCAGGACCTTGCCCCCGAGTTCCATCATCGCAGAAGTAAAACTCAGGCGGGTACGCGTACTGGGCTCATAAAACAGCGTGGCCAGTTTGCCATAGCGCTGGCTGTCACGGTACTTTTCTTTGTTGGCAATCATATCGCCGGCCAGGGCGATAATCTGGTCCGTTTCCTTTTTGGTCAGGTCGGTAGGGTCAATCAGGTGCTTCATATTTTCTTTCTATTTGATCCAGCTCTCGTCGGAAGGGTTGTTGCGGAAGGCGAGGATGCGGTCTTTCCACTCCGGGGCGATGCGGCCTTCGCGGGCGGCCACCTCGACAAGGGCGTCCAGGTTGCTCAGGGAGTGGTTTTCCACCCCGGCGGCCTTGAGACGGTCGAGTCCTTTCTGCATACCGTAGGTGAAGATGCTCACGACGCCCAGGACCTCGGCCCCTTCTTCGCGCAGGGCCTCGACAACCTCGATGACGCTGCCGGCCGTAGAAATCAGGTCCTCGATGACGACGACCTTGCAGCCCTTTTCCATCCGGCCTTCGATACGGTTGGTCCGGCCGTGGTCCTTGGCGCTGGAGCGGACATACCCCATCGGAAGGCCAAGGATGTCCGCCGTGATGGCGGCGTGGGCGATGCCGGCGGTGGAGGTGCCCATCAGCATCTCGCAGGCGGGATAGTACTTCCTGACGGTTTCGGCCAGGGACTGCTCCACGAGGGTGCGCACCTCGGGGGCGGACAGGGTCAGGCGGTTGTCGCAATAAATGGGACTCTTGATGCCGCTGGCCCAGGTGAAGGGCTGCTCCGGCCTCAAAAACACGGCGCCGATACGCAGCAGCGCGCTGGCGACTCTTTCTTCTGTTGTATTCACTGTTTTTCCGTTTTATTTTCTTTGCTTGCGGGACACTCCCGCCATTTTCCCTCTGCTTACCGGCTCTCCCCCAAAAAATCTTTCACACAACGCTTATAGGCCGCGACGGGGTCTTCCGCGGCGGTAATCGGGCGCCCGACGACGATAAAGTCCGAGCCGATGGCACGGGCGCCGGCCGGGTCGGTGATACGGACCTGGTCGTCTCCGGCTGCATCCTTGAAGCGGATGCCGGGCGTAACCGTCAGGAAATCGCGGCCGCAGGCCTCTTTAACCAGCGAGGCTTCCAGCGGCGAGCAGACGACCCCGTCCAGCCCGGCCGCCTTGGCATTGCGGGCATAGTGGGCGATGGTGTCCTGAATGGAGGCGCCGATGAGCAGGTCTTTCTGCATCCGCTCTTCGCTGGTGGAGGTCAGCTGGGTCACCGCAATCAGCAGCGGGCGCGTTCCGTCAGGGCGCACCAAGCCTTCCAGCGCCGCACGCATCATCTCGATGGTTCCCGCCGCGTGGACATTGCACATATCGATGTCCAGGGCTGACAGCACGCGCATCGCTTTTTTGACGGTATTGGGAATGTCGTGGAGCTTGAGGTCCAGGAAAATCTTGTGCCCGCGCCGCTTGAGTTCACGGACGATGTCGGGGCCGCAGGCGTAATACAGTTCCATCCCGATTTTCACATAGGGTTTCTCTTCCCCGAAGCGGTCCAGAAACGCCAGCGTCTCTTCTTTGCCCGCAAAATCGCAGGCGATGATTACATCTTTATTCATCTTCCTTTATGCTTGTTTCATTTTTTCATTCCGCGCCGTCCTCCTTACTGCCGTCAAGCGCTATCGGGCTGTGGGTCAGTCAATCCTTATCTGCGTCAAGTCCCCGATATGCAAGTCTGCCATCACCTGCGGCAACGCCTCAACGATGTCGCGGCAGGCGTAGGGGTTGCGGAGGTTTTCTGCACCGACCTGTACGGCCGATGCGCCCGCCATCATCATTTCAATCACGTCTTCCGCCGTCGCCACGCCGCCGCAGCCGATGACCGGTATCGCGCAGGCATGTGCCACCTGATAGACCATCCGCAGGGCCAGCGGGAAGATGGCCGGGCCGGAAAAGCCGCCCATCTTGTTCGCGATGACCGGACGGCGGCGGCGGATGTCGATGCGCATCCCCAGCAGGGTGTTGATGAGGGTCAGTCCGTCGGCTCCCGCGTCTTCGCAGGCACGCGCCATCGCCACGACATCCGTCACATTGGGGCTCAACTTGATATAGACCGGCTTGGATGTCACTTTTTTGACTTCCTGCGTGATGCGGGCGGCCATCTTCGGATCGGTTCCGAAGGCCATTCCCCCGCCGTGCACATTGGGACAGGAGACATTGATTTCCAGCAGGTCGATGGCCTCACAGGCATCCGCCCGGCGGCAGCATTCGACATATTCCTCCACGGAAAAGCCGCTGATGTTGGCGATGATGCAGCCGTCATAGACTTTCCGCAGCGCCGGTGCCTTT
>CADBLM010000166.1 GCA_902795445.1 uncultured Bacteroidia bacterium | reverse complement strand
GACGACCTCACTCACTCAGCACCACTATGAACTGGCCGAGGCCGGACTTCCCGCGCCGGAATATTGGACCGAGGGTTTCTTTACAGCTGAGAGCGAGTGCTTTTGGATTTTTGCCCGTCGGGAAAACACATTTTCGGAGTTTTTTCTTACCTTCGTCGGTAAAGAAAAAGACTTTGCCCGATGAGAAACCCCTTACCGGCTCCGGCCAGCCTGATTTTCATCCTGTTTTCCGCCCTGCTGTTCGCCTCACTGCCGGGACGGGCGCAGGAGCCAGCGTCCTCTCCCACGCAGATTGACACTGCCGCCCTGGGACGCTCCCGCAGTACGCATCCGGACACGACCGCCCTTGAACGTTCGCTCCTGTCCAACACGGTCACGCGCGAACAGATGAACAAGGGCCTTGTAACGGACGGTCTCGAAGCCCTGAGCGGACAGAGCGCCGGCGTGACAGTCTCCTCCGGAGCCAACAAGGGCGCGATGCTCAGCGCCGTCCGCGTGCGTGGTACGACCTCCCTGACGGGCGGCAACGACCCGCTCGTGATTATCGACGGCGTGACGAGCGACCTGGCGACGCTGGTGACGCTCTATCCCGGCGACATTGAGAGTTTTACGGTCCTCAAAGATGCCTCCGAGACTTCCCAGTATGGTTCCCGCGGCGCTTCGGGCGTCATCGTCGTCAATACGACCAAGGGCCAGGGCGGCAAGTTCAGCATCAGTTACGACATAACCGGCGGCGTCGAGGCGGTCAGCAAAAATCTCACGATGCTCTCCGCCGACGGATTCCGCGCCTGGAACAACGCATACGGCTATGAATATGCCGACGGCGGCGCTTCGACGGACTGGCCCTCGCAACTGACCCGCGTGGGCTACATCCAGAAGCATCATATCGCTTTCGGCGGCGGCAACCGGGGGAGCACCTACCGTGCGTCCATCGGCATTATGGACCACAATACGGTCATCAAGACCAACAACTACCAGAATTATACGGCCAAGATAGACATCAGCCAGAGCGCTTTCAGCGGTGTCGCCCATTTCGACCTCGGTATGTTCGGCGCCCTGCAGAAGGCGGCAGACCTGCACGATTTGCAGAAACTTTTCTATTCGGCGGCTGCGTTCAACCCCACGATTCCCGCCGGACAGGTGGGAGGTGTCTATCCTTCCCTGCCGACGTCCAGCCAAATCAGCAACCCGTCGGCCCTGCTGGACAAGCAGTACGACAAGGAAAACGCCCATTTCAACGTGCATCTCCAGGCCCGGGTGCAGATTTTGAAGAGCTTGGCGCTCAAACTTTTCGGCTCCTATTCCTATATGGTGACCGACGACGCCCATTTCTATCCCACCTATGTGGCGTCCGGCGGCGAAGCCTATCGCGGCAGGGCCCGTTCGCAGGACCTGCTGGGCCATATCCTGCTGGAATACAAGCAGACTTTCGGCGTCCACCAGCTGGAATTCAAAGCCCTGGGAGAAATCCAGAAGATTGTCCGGGACGGCTCCTGCTCGACCACGACCTCCTTTTCGACCAACGAACTGGGCTACCATTCCATCCAGGCCGGAGCCGTCGCTCCCTGGGAGGGAAACACCTCCTATTATGAAGACGTCAAAATGCTTTCCTTCCTCCTGGGAGGAAGTTGGAACGCGGCGTCCCGTTACATCCTGAACGCCAACCTGCGTGCGGATGCGTCCTCCCTTTTCGGCGCCAACCACCGTTGGGGACTCTTCCCTTCCGTCTCCGCCTCCTGGGTGATTTCCAACGAGGAATTCCTGCGCGACGCCTCTTGGATTTCCCAACTCCGCCTCAATGCCGGCTACGGCCTTTCGGGCAACCAGGGCGGTCTGGGCGCCTACCATTCCCGACAACTGTTCAAACCGTCGCGGGTCGTGGCTTATGACGGCAGCCCGGCGGTCTCCTTCGGAGTGATGCGCAACGCCAATCCCGACTTGCGCTGGGAAGTCCGCTCTTCTGCCAATGTCGGTCTGGAAACGGGTCTCTGGGGCAATCGCGTCCTCTTCAACGCGGCCTATTATTATTCCCTGACGCGGGATATGCTGTATGAATATGAGGTCAGCGTCCCGCCTTTCGCCTTCAACCGGCTGATGGCCAACCTGGGAAAAATGTCCAACTCCGGCGTCGAACTGGGGCTCGGCGTGACGCCCGTACAGACGCGCGACCTGCAACTGAACATCAGTATGAACCTCACCTTCCAGCAGAACAAGCTCATTTCCCTGAGCGGCTGGCACCAAGGGGAATATCTGACCGCACCGGACATCGCCGGCATCAACTCCCTGAACGGCGCCGGTTTCCACGGCGGACACAACGATGTGGTCTATCAGATGGTGGGACAGCCCCTGGGAGTATTTTATCTGCCGCACTGCACGGGGCTGAAAAAGGAGGAGGACGGGACGTATTCCTATGAAATCGCCGACCTCAACGGAGATGGCAGGGCCGATGACGGAGAAGACCGCTATGTCGCCGGCCAGGCGACGCCCAAGGCCGTACTGGGCTCCAACATCAGCCTCCGCTACAAGAATTTCGACATCTCCGTCCAAATCAACGGGGCGTTCGGACACAAGATTTACAACGGCACCTCCCTGACCTATATGAACGTCGGTTCCCTACCATATTATAATGTATTGGCCGAAGCGCCGGGGCGCAGAATCAACGACCAGGTCGTGACCGATTACTGGCTTGAGAAAGGCGACTATGTCAACATCGACTACATCACCGTGGGATATAACATCCCCGTCGGGAAGATCTCGTTCATCCGTAATTTCCGCGTCAGCGCCTCGGTCAACAACCTGGCGACCATCACAGGCTATTCCGGCCTGACGCCGATGATCAATTCTTCCGTCGTCGGACCCACTTTCGGCCTGGATGACAAAACATCCTTTCCGGTCTATCGTTCCTATTCCCTTAATGTAAGCATCCAGTTCTGATGAAAAAGATTCTTAGCATACTCTGCGCAGCGCTGCTGGCAGCTTCCTGCCACTTTCTGGACGAGCAGCCGAAAGACCAGACGGATGAAAGCCGGATTGTCTCGGACGTCCGGTCCCTGTACCTGGCCACCCTCGGCGACCTTTACGCCCGTTTCGGCTCCGACCAGTCCGGCGAAGGCATCGCGGGAACGGACCGCGGCATCTACGATATCCAGACTTTCACGACGGATGAGGCGATGATTCCCACCCGGGGGGCGGACTGGTATGACGGAGGTCTCTGGGAACGGCTCTTCAAGCACGAGTGGGAAACCGGCGAAGCGCCGTTCAAGAACGCCTGGAACTATCTCTACGGGATGGTCGTCCAGAGCAACCGGTCCCTCGCCCGGCTCGAACGTTTCCGCGAAACGGTGAAGGACGACCCGTTTTTCCTCGAAATGTACTACTCGACCTACAAGGCGGAACTGCGTGCCGTACGGGCCTTTATGTACTACTATCTGCTCGACCTCTTCGGACGCGTTCCCATCGTAAAAGACGAAGAGGTGCGCCTGTCAGACGTCGGACAATCCCGCAGGAGCGAGGTATTCGAATTTGTCCGGACGGAACTGGAAGAGATTCTTCCGGACCTGCCGTATGAGCGCAGCAATACACCGGGAGACACCCGTAGCAACTGCTACGGTCATATCACCCGACCGGTGGCCTTTATGATTCTGGCCAAACTCTATCTCAACGCCGACGTATGGATGGACGACGACTGGATGGACGAATCGGTGCCCGGGCATCCCGATTGTTATCGCAGAGTGCTCGACTATTGTGACTCCATCACCCATTTCGGCCCCCGCGCCTACGGTCTGACGAAGGTATATACGGATAATTTCTGCTCGGTCAATGATAATTCCGAGGAGAACATCCTGACGATTCCGACGGATCCGACCTTCTATCAGGCCGAGTTCCATTACCTCTTCCGTTCCCTCCACTACGACCACGCTGCGGCGTTGGGGATGTCGGGAGAGAACGGTCCCTGCGCGACCCTGACGGTGCTGGAAGCCAATCATTATGACCGGGAAGATGAAGACCCGCGCCTACGCCTCAATTACTGGTGCGGATATGCGCTGGACAACACAGGACTGCCTGTCCTGACTCCGTCCGGAGAGATGCTGGAGTACAAGCCGCTGTCGGTCAAACTGGATTTGTCGGGAGACCCCGACGAGAAGGTGGCCGGCGCCCGGATGCGAAAATACGGCATCGATGCCAACATCCGCAAGGACGGCAAGCGCGTGAAAAACGACATCGTCATCTTCCGCTATGCCGACGTGCTGCTGATGCGGGCGGAAGCGATGATTCGCCTGGGGCAGGACGGAAAGACGCTGGTCAATCTGGTGCGGAACCGGGTGGAGGCGCCGGAACGCGAGACGGTCACCCTCGACGACGTGCTGGAGGAACGCCTCATCGAACTGTGCTGGGAGGGACACCGCCGCCAGGACCTGATCCGTTTCGGCCGCTTCGGCCGTGCCCGCGACATCGTCTTTCCCATTCCGGCCGACGTCCTGGCCGTCAATTCCCGCCTCACCCAGAATCCCGGTTACGATGATTAACCCACATTGCAGCCAGTAGCGCGTTAACCTCCTGATTTTGAGGATGTACTTGGTTGTGGAGACAACCCAGTAGGCCAATACCGCCTTGGTATAGTCTCAGTGGGGCATTACCGCTCGACTTTACGGTTGTAACCATAAATTTTTGAAAATTTTTACGGTTGGAACCATAAATTTGTTATCTTTGCGGTGTGAATCAAAGTAACGGGTGACCTTCCCTGAGAAAGGTTGACACTTTTGGGGTGGTTAAACTAAGATTGTTTACACATTCACTGG
>CADBLM010000165.1 GCA_902795445.1 uncultured Bacteroidia bacterium | reverse complement strand
GTACACCCAGCATTTCGTGAGTCCGGGTCTCAGAGAAGATGGTGTTCCCATTCCCGGCTGGGGCTTCGCTTCGAGGGCCCAGCAGGATGGTGATGTCGTCTATCACGACGGCAATCCCGGTCCGTTTTCCTATTTTGACGGCTCTGCTACCGGTGGCCCGGTCTCGGGAGTCATCGGAGGTTCCGCCATCCCGACCGCCAGGGAGGGAGTCGAACTGATTGACAACGATGCTAACTATCCGTTGCAGGGCGACAACGCCTGGTCCCGGGGCGACGATATCAAGGGCAAACTGGACCTGAATGTCTTCGATGTCAAGGCTTCCGCCGAGATCGGTTTCCGCTGGGCCATTGCCCGCAATTTCGCCCTCTATACGGGCGTCTATCTTGACTATGGTCTGCTTTCCGCCTTGAAAAACAGCAATCGCGGCCTGATTGACAACAGCGAGCGCCGGGCCAGCCTGGACAATTCCGAACATCGGTTTGAGACCGTGGATTATCCCGGACAGGAACCCGGTCTGGTCTATAATCCCATCTCGGCTGATGGATTCCCGGAAGGTACCCCGGAGCCCCACAGCGTCTTCAACGCCGTCGGTGCGCCCGGCGTCAGTTTTTATGAAGACAGCAGACCCGAATACCCCGGCGTTCGCGCCCGGCTGGCCGACCCGCAGCGCTATGTCGCCGGCGGCGCCCACTCCTGCGGCATCAAGCTCCGTTTCGCCTTCGGTACCGCTCCGGCCAAGGCTCCCGAACCGGTCATCCAGTATGTCGAGCGCATCGTGCGTGACACGGTCGTGAACACCGTCATCCAGAAGGACACCGTCGTCAATACGGTCATCCAGAGGGACACGGTCACCAATACGGTCGTGGTCCGCGACACCGTCACCATCATCAAGGAAGTCCCCGTGGAAATCCGGAAGGTGATGGCCGACCTGTCCAACTCGCTCTTCGACACGGGCAAGGCCGTCATCAAGGATGCCGCCAAAGGTCCCCTCTACACGGTGGTGATGTGGCTCAAGGAAAATCCGAACGCCAAGGTGGAAGTCTCCGGCCACACGGACAACGTCGGCTCACCCGCCTACAACCAGGACCTCTCCGAGAGGCGGGCCAAGGCCGTGTATGACTACTTCGTGGCCAGCGGCGTGGATGCTTCCCGCCTGAGTTACAAAGGTTACGGGATGGAGAAGCCCATCGCGGACAATGCCACTCCGGAAGGTCGTCAGCAGAACCGCCGCGTCGAGCTCAACGTCATCGAATAATGACGGATATCCTGTCCTTCTTCGCACAACTTTATGAAAAGATTGTTTTTCGCTTTTGTGGCGGCAAGCCTGCTGCTGACCGCCTGCGGCAACGCTGCGAAAGATGAGTCCGTCTCCACGGTCTATTTTACCCGGGAAATCACCCCGGAAAGTCTGGTGAAAATCTATGAAGCCCTCGGCGTCCCCGCGCAGGGACGGGTGGCCGTCAAAATCTCCACCGGCGAAATGGGCGGACACAATTACCTCAAGCCCGAACTCATCGGTCCCCTCGTGGAGAAAGTCGGCGGCCGCATCGTCGAGTGCAATACGGCCTATGCCGGCCAGCGGATGGAGACCGCCGACCACCGGCGTACCATCGAGGCCCACGGTTTCAAGGATGTGGACATTATGGACGAAGAAGGGGAGTTCAAGATTCCCGTCAAGGATACCGCCTGGATCAAATATGACATTGTCGGCGACCATCTCAAGAATTATGATTTTATGATCAACCTGGCCCACTTCAAGGGGCATATGATGGGCGGTTTCGGCGGCGTGCTCAAGAATCAGAGCATCGGCGTCGCTTCCCGCAACGGCAAGGCTTATATCCATACGGCCGGCAAGTCGGAGGATTACCGCAATATGTGGTCCCATCTTCCGGAGGGCTGGACGGAGAGCCCAGAGAACAACACCCCCTTCATCGAATCGATGGCGGCTGCCGCCCAGGGTGTACACGACTGGTTCAAGCAGGAGGGCCGCAACATCGTCTATATCGATGTGATGAACAATATTTCCATTGACTGCGACTGCGACTCCAATCCCCACGCCCCGACCATCCGGGACATCGGCATCGCGGCGTCGCTCGACCCCGTCGCCCTCGACAAGTTCTGCCTCGACCAGGTCTTCAACCTGCCTAATGACGAGAATAACGACACCAGGGCCTTGTTGGAGCGCATCAACGCCCGTCACGGCGTGCGGATTGTCTATCGGGGTGAAGAAATGGGACTCGGTACGACAAAATACACGGTCGTCAGCCTGGACTGACGCGCCGTTTAGCTTTTGACAACCGCGATGAATCTTTTGTTTGATAAACGGAGGGCCGCCCTGACGGGGATGGCCCTCTCTTTTGTCGTCCTGCTCTCGGCGGGACCTTTCCAGCCTTTGGCTGCCGCACCGGTACATTACCGCTCCTCATCCGGCGTGGCCCGGGTGGAGCGCGATTCGCTCGTTCCGGTGGCCCGGCCCCAGGCCGATACGCTTTCCGAAGCGGTGGTGACCGGGACGAGGCTGGCGGTGGACCGCGACCTGCTGCCCGCTCCGGTCAGTGTCGTCGGCCGTTCCGTCCTCGAAAACCGTGACGCTTCCTCCCTGCTGCCCGCCCTGATGGAGCAGGTCCCCGGCCTGTTCGTGACCTCGCGGGGCGTGACGGGCTACGGTGTTTCCGGCGGGGCTGCCGGAGCCATTTCCCTGCGGGGATTTGACGCCTCTACCGGCCGCGTGCTGGTGCTCATCGACGGGCATCCCCAGTACGAGACCATCTACGGTCATCCCGTCGCCGACCAGTATTTCTCGGAAAATGCCCTCAAGGTGGAGGTGACCCGGGGGCCCGCATCCGTGCTCTATGGCTCCGGAGCGATGGGCGGGGCCATCAACATCATCACCCGCCGGCCTCCGCCGGGACGGGATGCCTATACCCTGGATGTCAAACTCCTCGGCGGTTCGTGGGGGACGGCCCGGGCCAGTGCGGCTTCCACCGTCCGCAAGGGAGCGCTGTCCGTGAGCGTGGACGGCGTCTATGACCGTACCGACGGGCACCGGCCCAATTCCGCCTTCCGTTCCCGCAACGGAGGCCTGCGCCTGGGCTATGAGCTGTCCAAAAACTGGTCTTTGAACGCTACGGGAAGCCTGATGAACGCTTATTCACAGAATCCCGGCGACATCGACGCCCCGATGATTGCGGGCTGGTCGGATGTGACGCGCGGGGTGGCCGGGCTGTCCGTGGACAACGATTACGGCTGGACCTCCGGTTCCATTTCCCTTTCCTACAGCGGCGGAAAGCACGTCGTCGATGATGGCTACAAGGCCGGCGGGACGCCGCGTCCCTACCTGTTCAACGGTACGGATTACCTCGCGGCGGCCGACCTGTGGCAGTCTTTCCGGCTTTTCAAGGGCAATCACCTGACCGCCGGTTTCTCCGCCCAGTTCTACGGGGGCAACGCCTACCGCAATCCGGTCACGGAAATCTATGCCGACCATGTCAATATGCACGACCTGGGACTCTATGTGGTGGACCAGTACCGTTTCGGCCGCTTTATGGCCAATCTGGGCGTGCGGATGGATGTGCACAGCCGTTACGGCCTCATCGTGCTGCCGCAGGCCGGCCTGAGCTGGCAGCCTTTCGACGCGACGACTTTCAAGATTTCGGCGGGCCGGGGATTCCGGGCGCCCAATATGCGGGAACTTTATATGTATGCCGTCGCCAACGAGGACCTACTGCCGGAGGATGCGTGGAGTTATGACTTTACCTATGTGCAGAAGGCGCTCGAAGGCCGTCTGAATGCGGAACTCAGCGTGTACTACACCAAGGGCGGCAATATCATCGAAGTGACGACGGTGGACGGGAAGCGGCAGAACCGCAATGCCGGCGCGTTCCGCAATGCCGGTGTCGAACTGGCGGCTTCCTGGCAGATTTTGTCGGGCCTGTCCGTCAACACCAACTACAGTTGGACTTATATGGCCAAGACGCTGGTCGGCGTGCCGGAGCACAAGTTCCATCTCGGCGCTTCCTACAAGGTCTGGCAACTGCATTTCCAGGCCGGCGCCACCCTCGTCGGGAACCTGTGGCTCGCCACGGGCGCCGCTCCGGTCAAGGAGACCTATGTAGATGTCAATGCCCGCATCGCCTGGCGTCCGCTGGACTGGCTGGAGGTCTTCGTCCGCGGCGACAACCTCGCGCACCAGCGTTACCGCACGATGCTCGGCTTCCCCGTTCCCGGCATCACCGGCTTCGGCGGCCTCCGCTTCACACTTTCAGGAAGGTCTTTTTCCTATAGAGGAAGGCGAGCAGCAGCCAACTGATGACGGGATAGCCGGCCGCCAGCAGCATCCACGATGCCGTTATAGACCCAGCCCAGCGCAATCAGCAGGCGCTTCATCAGAAGGAGAAATCCGTCTTTTGGACACCTTCGCCGTAGATGGTCTTGAAATCGTCCCGCATCGAGATGACGTGATAGCCGGCTTCACGCCAGGTTTTGGCCAGGTTGAGGGCTTTTTCCCGGTTGGCGTGGTCGCGGTCTTCGTCATCGGCGATGAGCATAAAGGCGGCGCACTTGTACGAGTTGCTGAGACAGAAATTGTGCATCGCCTGGTCGCCTCCGCTGTTGCCGAAGGACAGGACCGGGACTTTCCCGATTTCCTGCGTGATTTGCAGGACCTTGTTCGTCTTGAGGTTCTTGATGATGAGTTCGTCGGTGCGGACGATGTCCTCTTCCTTTCCCATCGTATATTCTACCCCGGGGGTGTCACCCTGCTTGGAGGATTTGAGCTTGACATCCATCCCGATGACGCGGTTGGGCGCGATGCCGAGCGGCTCGACCAGCGAACGGCAGATGAAGCGGTCGGAACCGGAGACGACATAGAAGGTGAAGCCGTTGTCCTTGAGATATTCGAAAACCTGGAGCATCGGCCGGTAGAAACTCTGCCCGTATGTCATACCCGTAAATCCGTTTGCCTTTTTGGCGGCGTACGCCTTCACGTAGCGGTCAAATTCCGCGAGCGTCATTCCGGCGTACGCCTTGGCGGCGGCATAGGCGTGCTTCATATCGAAACGGTCAGGCAGTTTGGTCCCGTTGCGGACAAAGTCGCGGATGTCCTGGGCCGCCTCCTTGACGTCATCCGGGGCGATGTCTTTGTAGTCGGGGTCGTCCAAGGCGCGGTATTCCAGCAGATTGTATTCAAAATAGGTGGGGTAGAGTTCACCGACGAAGGTGCCGTCCATATCGAAGGTGGCAATCCGGTCTTCAGCTTTGATGAAGTTCGCCGAACTCGGATTGGTGACATCCTCCACATACGCTTCAAGCGCGGTCAGCGCCTCGCAGTTGTTCCACAGGGTAAAATAATTGTGCGGTTTCGGCTGGTCAGGATTGGCCTTTTCGCAGCCAGTGAACACCGCAGCCATAAAGATGGCAATGAGAAGGAAATGCTTTTTCATCTTTTCAAAATCTTGACAAATGTCGGCAAAGGTATCGAAAAATCCCGGAATTTTGTCCTGCATCCGAAGAAAATCGCTAAATTTGAAATGACAAAATATCCTTATCCAGATTATGATAATCAGCAGAATACTTCAAGCGATCTTAATCCGTAAGTATGTTCATCAGGTCTGTATTGAACCAGA
This sequence comes from uncultured Bacteroidia bacterium, assembly GCA_902795445.1. Taxonomy (GTDB): domain Bacteria; phylum Bacteroidota; class Bacteroidia; order Bacteroidales; family UBA932; genus Cryptobacteroides. The sequence continues at coordinate 6,441 of CADBLM010000165.1, read as the reverse complement.
CATACTCCTTTCCCATCCGCTGTTTTGACAAAAGTCCCAGCTCCTCCAGTTCGGACAGATATTTCTTTGCGGTATTGATACTCTTGATTTTCTCTGAGAGCAGATTCTTAGGACGGATGTACGGCTGCTCAAACAGTTTGGGCGTATCCAGGCGGGAGACCGAATACTTGCTGGATGCTATAATACTTTGCGTCTTGTTCATTAAAGCCGTGATGCGGTTGATTTTGTCAATCGTATACTCGGATGTCTGGGAAACGGCTTCAAGCATATATAACAGCCATTCTTCCCATCTTTGCCTTCCAGTCACATTGCCAAGCGTATAATAATATTCGTCCTTATGCTCAACGATATAAGCACTGAGGTATAAAATCGGCAAATCCAGAAGGCCCTTTTGGATTAGATAGAGAATACACAGAATTCTCCCCGTTCTTCCATTGCCGTCTCTAAAAGGGTGAATAGCCTCAAACTGATAATGCGCCATTCCCATCTTCAGCAGCGGGTCCAACGGGTACTTCTCATCATCGTTAAGGAACTCAACAAGCATTTTTAATTTCTGCTCCACAACGCCTTTCCCGCGAGGAGGCGTGTATACTGTTTCCGCTATGAGAGAGCCCCAGCCACGTTTCTTGATGACGACTTCGGCCTGGTACGGACGAATGCCATCCCTGGTGCGCTTTACTTCCCTGTAAATGTCGATTATTGCTTCTATGGATAGCTTTTTATCGCGCGTAATGTCTTTATAGCCTTTCCAAAGGGCCTCACGGTAGTGTAGAATTTCTTTTGCCGGGCCATCAAGATAATCGTCCTCCTGGTAGGAAAGAGAGCGATACAGTTCATCGTCCGTAGTGAAAATGTTCTCAATGGCACTACTGGCCTTGGCTTCCCTTAGCGCAATGGTATTTACAAAAATGGATTGATTGGGCAATGTTGCAGCCAACCCTTTCAAGCAAGCCAGGGATCGACTTGCTTTCACCAACGCCTCATAAATTTCGGTAGAGACGTATGCTTCTTTCCCCGGAGGGAGGTCTGGCAATTGGTTATAAGGGATATTTCTATCGTACGGTTCCATTTTTGACACATTTTTCTTCAAGTGTCAAAATTAGCAAATTTTTGACAGGTGCAAAAATAAATGTCAAAAATCATGGCAAGAATTGATTGGATTTCTGTCCCCGGTAACGAATGATACCGCGTTTTCCGAAAAATGCGTAATTTTGCGGGAAATCGCATCTGTATGGACCATTTCCGCCGCTTGTTTCTTCTCGTTGCAGCGCTCTGCCTTTCGGCGGCACTTTTTGCCTGCAAAAACGGAACAACGGCGCAGGATGGCGCCACCGTCGCCCGTATCAAGGAACGCGGAACGCTTCTGGTGGGGACGACCGGCGACTATCGCCCCCTCAGTTTTCGCGAGGAAGACGGCCGCTATTGGGGATTCGGCATCGAACTGGCCGGGGCCATCGCAAAGACGCTGGAGGTGGATATACAATATGTGCCCACCTCCTGGCCATCGCTGACGGATGATGTGCTGGCGGACCCGCAAGTCTTCGACCTGGCCCTTGGCGGCATCACGATTACCGAGGCCCGCAAGCGGCAGATGCTGATGAGCGAGGGGTATCTGGCCAACGGGAAAACCTTTCTCTGCCGCAGCGAAGATGCCGGGAAATACCGCTCGCTGGAGGATTTGGACCGGCCCGAGGTGCGCGTGATGGTCAACCCCGGCGGTCTCAACGAGCGCTTTGCCCGGGAACACCTTCCGCACGCGACTCTCCTTGTCCATCGCGACAATGAAGAAATCCCCGGAAGGGTGGCCGCAGGGGAGGCGGATGTGATGATTACGGAAATCACGGAGGCTCCCTGGTATGTGCGGAACGATGCCCGTCTGGCCGCCCCGCTGATAGATCAGCCTTTTACACACGGGGAAATCGGGGTCTTGATGAAAAAGGGGCAGGACGATCTCCTGACCTTGGTCAACGGGGTTATCCGGCAAATGAAAGCAGACGGCTCGCTTCAGGCCCTGCGGGAGAAATACGGGCTCTGAGCACAATATTTATATGGTATAAAATCCTTCCTTCTATGAAAGCAAGCATCCTGACGATATTGTTCGTTTTCTTTGCGGCGGTGGCCTATGTCGTCTGGCATCTATGGCGGCTGACGCCGGGAGGCTGGGGACCCAAGTTGGCGGTCTCCCTCTTGTTTGTCCTGTGGATGGCGGCGGCCTTTGCCAGTCTGGGGCTTCGCAGCCGCGCTCCCGTTTCCTTGATTACGGCTCTGTACGAAATCGGTCACCCCTGGATGATTGCCTGGCTGTACCTGCTGATGGCGTTTCTCCTGGCCGACCTCGGGAGTTTGCTCGGGCTCATTCCCAGGAACTTGTTCGTAGGCAACGGCTGGACGATGGCCTCTCTGACGGGCGTCATCGCCCTGGTCCTGGCGGCCGGCGGCATCCATTATCATCATAAGTACCGGGAAGAACTGACCATCCATACCGAAAAGGCTTTGCCCCGGCAACTGACCGTCGTACTGGCCAGCGACCTGCATCTGGGCTACAGCAACCGCAAGGGGGAACTCCTTCGCTGGATTGATTTAATCAATGCCGAAAACCCCGACTTGGTGCTTTTCGGCGGCGATGTCGTGGATATCCAGGTGCGGCCGCTGCTGGAGGGAAATTTCGCCGAGGCGTTCGCCCGCCTGCAAGCCCCGGTCTATACGGTCCTGGGCAATCACGAGTATATCGGTCAGGAGCGGGATGCGGAACAATTTTTCGCTGACGCCGGCATCACCCTGCTGCGCGACTCGGTGGCCCGTTTTGAAGGACTGACCCTCATCGGACGGGACGACCGCAGCAACCCGCGCCGCAAGCCCCTTTCGCAACTGGTCCCCGATATGGAGGGCTTCAGCATCCTATTGGACCATCAGCCGTTTCATCTGGAGGAGGCCGAGGCCGCGGGCATCGACTTCCAGTTCAGCGGACACACGCACCGGGGACAGGTCTGGCCGCTTTCCTGGGTGACGGACGCGATGTACGAGCGCTCCTGGGGGCACCATCGACGCGGAAATACGCGCTATTATGTGAGTTCCGGACTGGGTATCTGGGGCCCGAAAATCCGTATCGGCACCCGCTCGGAATATTTAGTTTTGCATATCCAATGAACGATTTTGTCATCCGAAAGGCGGAGCCGCGCGACCTGGACGCGGTAAACAGGCTCCTGCAGCAGGTGCTGGCCATTCATCACGCAGGGCGTCCGGACCTCTTCCAAGCGACGGGGAAGAAATATACGGACGCGGAACTCCTCGGCATCTTCGCCCATCCCCGCAAGCCGGTCTTCGTGTACGAGAAAGGCGGGGCTGTCCTGGGCTATGCTTTCTGTGAACTCCGGCAGCAGGGCAGCGGCAGCCTGCGTCCGCTCACCACGCTCTACATCGACGACATCTGCGTGGAGGAAACCGCCCGGGGAATGCACGTCGGCAAGGCGCTTTTCGACTATGTGAAGAATTATGCTTCTGGGCAGGGCTGCCACAATATCACGCTGCACGTCTGGGCCTGCAATCCCGGCGCACAGGCCTTCTACGAGGCGATGGGAATGACCCCGCAATACACCTCGATGGAACTTATCTGCCGAAGTAAGTGAAACGGCCGATGTGCATCAGCCCGCGGAGGATGCGGTCAAGGGCTTCGGTGAGGGTGCTGCGGGGGCAGGCGATGTTGATGCGGATGAAGCGGTTGTCGCCGTAGAGCTGGCCGCCGTTGACCCAGACTTTCTCTTCCTTCAGCAGGAACTCTTCCACAGCCTTGCCTGTCAGCGGGCTTCCTGCGGAAGCCCCCGGGGTCTTGTCCGCCAGCGTTCGTCCTTCGGAATGTCCCGAAGGGTCTCCCTTGTCAGAAGCGTTTGCGGCGTCAGGTTCGCAGACGAGCCTGTCGATACGGACCCAGACGAGGTAGGTGGCTTCGAGGGGCGTGACGGTGCAGGCCGGACATTCGCGGGCGAAGCGTTCACGCAAGTAAAGATAATTGTCGTGGACATAGGCGTTCATTTCGTCCAGCCAAGCCTCGCCCTCGGGCGACCAGGCGGCTTCCAGGGCGGCCGGACCGAACTGGCCCACATCGCAGTGTTCCCAGTCGTTGATGACCCGGTCGAGCCGGCGGCGATATTCCGGACAGGCGGAGATGATATTGGCGATGCACAGACCGGCAATGTTGAAGGACTTGGACGGGGAGACGAAACTGATGCTCCGCTCCGCCGCCTCTTCCGAAAGACTGGCAAAGGGGGTATAAGAGGAACCGGGCGGGACAATGTCACAATGAATCTCGTCGCTGATGACGGGAATGTCGTGTGCCTGGCAAATCTCCCACAGGCGCAGCAGTTCTTCCCGGCTCCACAGCCGGCCGGAAGGATTGTGCGGATTGCACAGCAGGAATACCTTGGCCCGAGGGTCGGCGCAGCAACGCTCGAAATCTTCGAAGTCCAGCCGATAACTGCCGTCGGCCCCGTCATACAGCAACTTGTTTTCAAGCAGGACGCAGCCGGTGTTGCGGATGCTGGAGAAAAAACAGTTGTAGGCGGGCGTCTGCATAATGACCCCGTCACCTGGTGCGGTCAGGGCCTTGATGGCGACGGAAGTGGCGGGTACGATGCCCTCGATGGGGATGATGCTCTCGCGCCCGATCCGCCAACTGTGCCGCCGGCCGAACCAGCGGATGGTCGCTTCAAAATAACTCTCCGGCACCTTGGTGTAACCGAAGACGCCCTGGTCCAGTTTACGCTGCAAAGCCTCCCGGATGCACGGGGCGGCGGGAAAATCCATATCCGCAATCCACAGCGGAAGCGCGTCGGGGCGCTCGTCCCATTTGACCGAGGCCGTACCCCGGCGCGAAGGAACGACATCAAACCATTCTTTCATACTTGTCAAAACGATCGCAAGGCAGTTGAAATTATTTCGTCAGGATTTCGCAGTCGGCGGGAGCCTTGATGTTGCCGTCGAGGATGATCTCGCCGTAACTGCCGGCGCTGATGCGTCCGCTGCGGGGATTCTTCACCGACACGACGTGCCCCCTGATATCGGCCTGCACCTCGGAATACTCGAAAGCCAGGTCCGCGTCCTCTGCGAAAGTGCAGTCCTCCAGCACCAGCCCCTCGGCATAGCACAGCGGCTGCGTGCCTCCGATGTGGCAGCGTACCAGACGCAGGTTCTTGGAGTACCAGCCCAGGTATTCCCCGTTGAGGACGGAGTCATAGACCGTGACATTTTCCGTTTCCCAGAAGGCGTCCTTGGTCTGGAGGTCGGAGTGGCGGATGACGACATTCTTGCAATACTGGAAGGAATAATTGCCCAGCAGTTTGAAGCGGTCGATTTCGATGTCGCGGCTGTGCATGAAGATGTAGTCGGCCTCGTGCGCCTCGACATCTTCCAGGCGGATGCCGCTGCAGCGCCAGAGGGTCTCGTGGGCGTGGGGGAGTTTCACCCGGCACAGACGCAGGTCCGACATTTCCCGGAACATCTTGGGCGCCTCGACGAGCGTATCGCTCATCTCCAGTCCCCGCGAATACCACAGGGCCGCCCGCGCCCCTTCGGTGAAGAGGCAGTCGCGGACGGTGAAGCCGTCACATTCCCAGAAAGGATATTTTCCCTCGAAACGGCAAGCGACCGCCTCGATGTCCACCGTTTCCTTGAGGGCGGATTCCCCGGCGTGGATGGTGACATTTTCCAGACGGAGATGTTTTTCGCAATAAAGCGGCCGTTCTCCGCCGAATTCCGCTCCGGAAATCACCCGTTTCGATGCATCGGATGCGCCGCTCATACACTTCTTTTCTGTCTTTTCCATATATATTTCTTTTCTTTGCTTAAAATATCTTTTTTCAGCCAATTTTGGCCGGCGATGCGCCAAGCAAAAAGTATTCCTCTGACATTCAGTTCGACACACATCGCCACCCAGTAGCCGACAAGGCCGTAGGCGGGGGTGAGCAGCACGGCCAGGCCGATGCGCACCACCCACATACTGCCGAAATTCAGCACGCTCGGAACGAGGGTGTCGCCCGCGCCCACGCAAGCCCCGTAGGCCACGATGGACACGCCGTACATCAGTTCGGCGAAAGCCTCGATGCGCAGGACTCTCGCCCCCAGGGCGATGACTTCGGCATCCGTCGTGAGTAGGCCCATCATCTGCGGGGCGAAGGCATACATCAGGACGGCCAGCGAGAGCATCATCAGCGCACCCGCGCCGGTCGTAATCCAGGCGAAACGCCGGGCCAGGTCCTTGCGCCGGGCGCCGATGCTCTGCCCCACAAGGGTCGTAGCCGCCTCTTCCATCCCGTAACCGGGCATATAGCAGAAACTCTCGGCAATGATGGCGAAGGAATTGGCCGCGATGGCCACCGTGCCCAGCGGGGCGACAATCAGGGTGCTCATCACATAGGCTCCGCGCATAATCAGGTTCTGCAGCCACAT
>CADBLM010000164.1 GCA_902795445.1 uncultured Bacteroidia bacterium | reverse complement strand
CCGAGACCATTCTCGGCAAGCCGGGCGCGGAAAAACTGATCGGCAAAGGCGATATGCTGCTCTATGCCGGCGCGGAGGAAATGCTGCGTGTACAGTGCGCGTACATCTCCGGTGAGGAAATCTCCCGCGTCGTCAGTTTCATCGGTCAGCAGACCGGCTACAAACAGAGTTCCGGTCCCTTCTTCCTGCCCGAACCTCCCGACGACGGGTCGGCTGCGGCCGGCGACATTCCCAAGGATGTCGGCAAGCCCGATGCGCGTTTTGAAGAGGCCGCCCGCCTGGTGGTCGAATACGGCCGGGCATCCACGACCGAAATTCAGCGGAAAATGGGGCTCGGATATGCCAAGGCGGCACGAATTATGGATCAACTCGAAGCGCACGGCATCGTGGGACCTTCCCTGGGAGCCAAACCCCGCGAGGTGCTGGTACAGGATTTTCAGCAACTGCAATCGATATTGGATGTCATCCTCTAAACGCATATCTCTTTGCTGGGCTGTTTCCCTGCTGTTGGGAACGGCTTTGACGCTCCCGGCGCAGAACGCCTCCTTCGATGAAATTCCCCGGTCGCTTCGCACGCAGCTTGCCGCTTATCTCACGCAGGCGGATTTCTCTTATGTGACGGATGACGCCGTACCGGTCTCCGGGGAAGGACGGCTCTATGTTCAGGACAGTTGCTATGTGCTGGATATGGGGTTGATGAAGATTTCTTCCGACGGCATCGACCGCTGGACGGTGGATGCGGACGCCCGCGAAGTCTATGTGGAGAAAGCCGTCAGCATTGCGGGAGCCGTGGCCGGTTTCACGGTGGAAAAGTTCGACGGGCTCTCTTCCGGAGGGGTGAAGGCCCGTCTGCTGGCTCCGGACGGAAGGCGCATCACCCTGACGGTACCCAAAATGAAAATGACCGCGAAGGCGGAGGCTGATTTTTTCCGTGTCAACACGGCAGCTCTTCCTTCCGATTGGATAATAACAGATTTACGTCAATGAAATACTACATCTTATTCGGTCCTCCGGGTGCAGGCAAGGGCACGCAGGCGACGGCGATGGCCGAGAAATACAATTTGTGCCACATTTCTACGGGCGAATTGCTCCGGGCGGAAATCCACGCCGGAACAGAACTCGGCAAGCAGGCCGCAGCGCTCATCAACGACGGCAAACTGGTCCCGGATTCCGTGGTGGAGGGGATGATTGCCTCGCGCTTCGCTTCGGTCAAGGGCGTGGACGGATTCCTTCTGGACGGTTTCCCGAGAACGCTTGAGCAGGCCGAAGCGCTGGATGAACTGCTGGACGAGGACGCGGAGATGGTGACCTCCGTCATATCCATTATGATTCCTGACGGGATGATTGTCGAACGCATCCAGGGCAGGGCCGCCAAGGAAGGCCGCGCCGACGATGCCAGCCTGGACACCATCCGTCACCGTATCGAGACCTACCACAGCCAGACCGAACCCCTCATCGCCTATTACAAGGCCCGGGGCAAGTACAAGGAAGTTGACGGCACCGGCACCATCGGGCAGGTCCGCGACGCCATCTTTTCTCTGATGTAGCCGTTATTGATGCTGCGGCGGCCCTGTCCGTAGGAGGCCGTCGGCTCGTAGATGGGCATTTTCAACGCCAAGAAATATCCAGTCCGATATGAAAACCAGACATCTTTTTTGCATGATGGCGCTATGTTTCATCGCAGCCCTGCAAATCCTGCCGCTTCAGGCCGCCTCCAAGGCCAAATCCCTTCTCTCCCGTTCCCTTTCCGACTTCATACTGATGTATCCGACGGCTTCCGACCCGGAGGACGGCAAGAAAGTGGCGGAAGGATTTGCCCGTATTCTCGAAAAGAAGTTTGGCGTGACCCTGGAGGTGGTCTCGGACAGCCTCCGTCATTCCAAACCCTCCATTATGGTCGGTCCGACAGACCGGGGGCTCTCCCAGAAGTTCTATGAATCGCGCCATACGGCCTACGATTATGCCGTCCATAATGACGGACGCAACATCGCCCTGTGCGGCGGTGGCGTGTGGGCATTGGAGAAGTCGTTCCGCCTGTTGCTGGCCGCCCTGGATTCTCCTTCCGGGGCCGGGCGCGAATTCAGCCCGTCCGGCAGCATCCGGGGAGAGTATCTTTTCCCGAGGGCGGACAGTTGCAACTTGCGTATTCTCAACCAGAATGTCTGGCGCTATGACGGCGATACCATCCCGAAATGGTGGCGTGTCCGGCGGAAGGACTGCCGCAATGCGGTGCGTGCGGCAGGCTATGCCGATGTGGTCTCGGCCTGGCGGCCGGATGTCATCACGCTACAGGAGTATTCTCCCAGGATGAAGGCTCTGTTGGAGCCGGTTTTGGCGGAGCAGGGCTATGTCAAGGCTTACTACGACAGTCTGCGGCACAATTTCACGCCGATCTATTATCGGGCCGACAAGTTTGAGGTCGTCCGGGTAAGTGTGGATGTGCTGGAGCCCTCCGAGTTCAATACCGGTATGAACACTTTGACGACGGCGGTCCTTCGTTTCAAGAAGAATCAGCGCCTGGTGGTCGTGATGAATACGCAACTCTGGAGCCATTACGACAAGGAGAAGAAGGGGAGCAACTTCGCCAAAGTGGCCCAGGTGAAGCAGCTTGTCGCGCTGGCAGACAGCCTCAAACGGGATTTCGACGTGCCCTTTGTGCTGACGGGCGACATGTCTGCCACCCTCTCCATGCTTCCCATGAAGCAACTTATGACCGCCGCCTATGTGCCGGCGGTGTGGAAGGCCGCGTCAAAGGATTTTCGCAACGGCTATCATGATTGCAGCCTGGAAGGCGGATATTCCCGCAAACAGCCCCGGCCGGATGTGGCCCGGGGAATGAATGCCGTGGACCATATCTTTATCGGCAACATCAAGGAGGCGGACCGCACGCTCAAGGTGCAGGCTTTCGGCCGCATCATGCCCGAATTTGTCTTTCCGCTCTCTCCGCACGCTCCCTGCTACACCGACCTCTGGGTGCGGTAGGGTTGCTCGTCGCTTCTGCTTCATCCCGGCTTTTGTGCCGCCCGTGTAATGGGGTGAGGAATTTTTCTTTCCCCTTGTTACACTTTTGGGGATTTTTTCGTACCTTTGCGGCCAATTTTGAAAAGTCCCCTTGCGGGTATGTTTTTGACCCTTTCATATCTCCTTCGCTTTCAAGGTCTTGGCGCCCTTTTGCAGGGTGTCCGTTCCGTTTCCGGCCGCGCTTTCCGCCTTGTGTGGAATGCGCTTTCCGTTCGCCGCGCCGCCCTGACGGGTGGTCGTGCGGACGCTTGCGTCCTCCGCGCGAAAGTGGGTATGGGGGGGGTATTATTATCTGAATAGAAGCGCTTTAGCGCTTTTTCTTATCGTGGCTCTGTCCGCCTTTCGAGGTCGGCAGAGCCTTTTTTCTTGCCTTTCTCCCGTGCCCGAGCAAGTCTTCCGACAAGGGGTTTTGCACGTCAGGTCTTGTCCGTCTTGCAAGGCGTTTCTATATCTCCGCAGGCTTTCAAAACAGCAAGACGACCCCAATAAATATAAGGTAAAAATGATTCAAACAGAAAAATGACAAAAGCAGCAATAAAGATTAAAACAGAGTAAAGCAAAGTAAGTATTGTAATGAAAAGAATCCAAAGCAAAGAAAATGGAATTGCGCCCGGCACCGGGATGGTGCCGGGGTGCTACGAGAGCCCCTCGGTGCTGTGGTGCCTGGGTCTGTCTTCCGAAGGCGCCGCGTTGTGCGCGAGCGGCTGGGATTCCGGTGACGGAGAAGGCATCGACTGGGACGGCGACGGAGATGGCGGCGGCGAAGGTGAAGGTATCATCTGGAACTGACGGGCCGGAATATG
>CADBLM010000163.1 GCA_902795445.1 uncultured Bacteroidia bacterium | reverse complement strand
TGCCGTAAAAATTCTCATAACGCAGGGCCGCACTGAACAGTTTCCCGCCGTGACGGCAGGTCGCGACGGTGTCCTGGCAGAGCCCGGCATAGTAGGAATGGACGAAATACACATATTCTCCGCCTTTCATTCCTTTGAAGAGTTTGCCGTCCAGATTGCCCAGGCGGTTCCAGCCCATATGGGGGACCTTGGCCTCGGGCGACGGGTCGAACTTGCGCACGTGGGCATCGAAGATGTCCAGGCCGTCCGTCGGACCTTCCTCGCTGTCACGGCACATCACCTGCATTCCGACGCAGATACCGAGCACAGGCCGTCGGAGGCCGCGAATCGACTCGCAGAGGCCGAGTTCACGCAGACGGTCCATCGCCGCTTTGGCGCTGCCCACGCCGGGCAGAAGCACTTTGTCGGCTGCGGTGAACACTGCCGGGTCGGCCGTCAGCCGATATTCGCAACCCAGGCGTCCGAGGGCGTTTTCCACCGAACGCAGATTGCCGCATCCATAATCGATGATTGCTATCATAGGCTTCCTTTGCTTGAGGGCAGGGCGCCGGAGTAAACATTGCGGGCCACCGCCTGACGCAGGGTACGGGCGAAAGCCTTGAAGACCCCTTCGATGAGGTGGTGGTTGTTCTCTCCGCAGGCCTTTATGTGCAGGTTGCAGTGCAGGGCGTCGGAGAGGGATTTGAAGAAGTGTTTGAACATCTCCGTCGGCGTGTCGCCGACATATTCGCGGGTGAAAGGCACGTCCCAGGCGAAATCGCAGCGGCCGCCCAGGTCGAGCAGCACCTGCGCCTCGCTCTCGTCCATCGGCAGGACGAAGCCGTAGCGGGCGATGCCGGCCTTGTTTCCCAGAGCCTTGAGCAGGGCCTCGCCGAGAGCGATGCCCACATCTTCCATCGTATGGTGCTCGTCCACCTGCAAGTCTCCCTTGCATCGGATGACCAGGGAGAGGCCGCCGTGATGGACGAGCTGGTCGAGCATATGGTCGAAAAAATGCAGGCCGGTGTCGATGGCCGACTCCCCTTTCCCGTCGAGGTCCACACGGACTTCGATATCGGTTTCGGAGGTCTTGCGGACGACGGTGGCGCTGCGGTCGCTGCGGCGGACTTCCTCAGCGGCGGCCTGCCAGCTGGCGGCAGAAGAACTGTCAATGCGCAGGAAGCGGCAGCCGAGGTTGGCGGCCAACTGCGCGTCCGTATCCCGGTCGCCGATGACATAACTGGCGGCAAGGTCGTAGTCGCCGCCGAGGTATTGGCCGAACATTCCGGTCCGGGGCTTGCGCGTGGGGGCGTTGTCCTCGGGGAAACTCCGGTCGATGAGTTGGTCGTCGAAACGGACGCCTTCTCCTGCCAGGATGGAGAGCATCTTGTCGTGGACGGGATGGAAGGTCTCTTCCGGAAATGCGGGCGTACCGAGCCCGTCCTGGTTGGAGGCCAGGACCAGTTCATAATCCAAGGCGGCGATGCTCCGCAGGGCGGAAATGGCGCCGGGGACGAAGAACATCTTGTCGAAACTGTCGATCTGTTCGTCGGCAGGTTCGCAAAGGATGGTACCGTCCCGGTCGATGAAGATGACCTTTTTCATATTTTTACAACACATCTTGCAAAGATATGAAAAATTCCGTAATACTACGCTACAGAAAGGTCGTGATACGCATCATCCGTTTCACGCCGCGAGGATGGCACACGATGACTGGGAAGCGTTCTCAAACGATGTCGGGCAGGACACCCGCCTCGCGGAAAGTCCGGAGGGACTGGAGCATCCGGTCGTTTTCGGCCTTGAGGCCGATGGTGATGCGCAGGCAGCCGGCGCAGCCCTTGACTTTGTTGCGGTTGCGGACGATGACGCCGTCGGCAATCAGGTGTCCGTAGAGCGCATCGGCATCGCTGACTTTCACCAGCAGGAAATTGGCCTGGCTGGGATAAATGTGCTTGACGCAGGGAAGGGAGGCCATCTCGCGGGCCACGCGGGCACGCTCGGAGACGATTTCCGCCACTTGGGCGTCGATGGGATGCGAGAGGGCTTCCAGCACGGTCTGCTGGGTGAGGGCGCTGATGTTATAAGGGTACTTCACCTGCGACATCCGGGCGATGACCGACGGATGGGCAAAAGCGAGACCAAGGCGGAGTCCCGCCATACCCCAGGCCTTCGAGAGGGTCTGGTAAACGATGAGGTTGGGACAGGTTTCCACCTCAAAGCGCAGGGAGCGCTCCTGGCAGAAATCGATATAAGCCTCGTCCACGACGACCATAGTCCGTGCCCGGCGGACGATGTCCATCAACTGTTCCCGGGGGAAGGCGTTGCCCGAAGGATTGTTGGGCGAGCAGAGGAAAATGGCTTTCGTATGCGCGTCACAGGCGGCCAGGACGGCTTCAGCCGGAAGGGAAAAATCCGCGCCCAGCGCCACGCTGCGGACCGCCACATCGTTGATGTCGGCACAGACGCCATACATTCCGTAAGAGGGCTCGATGGCGACGACATTGTCCCGGCCCGGCTCGCAGAATACCCGGAATACCATATCGATGGCTTCGTCGGAGCCGTTGCCTATGAAAATATTTTCAGCCGGTACGCCCTTGATTTCGGAAAGGCGGGCCTTCAACGCCTTCTGGTGCGGGTCGGGATAGCGGTTGAAGCCGGTAGGATAGGGGCTTTCGTTGGCATCGAGGAAGACGCCGAGGGGACCTTTGTACTCGTCGCGGGCCGTCGAATAGGGACAGAGACGGGCGATATTGGGGCGGACGAGCGCCGCCACTTCCTGCAAGTTCATTGCGCGTCCTCCTCCTCGTTTTCTGCCAGACGCACGCGCACGGCATTGGCGTGGGCCTCCAAGCCTTCCGCCTGCGCCATCGTGATGATGGTCTCCGACAGGGCGCCGAGCCCCTCGGACGAAAGTTCCTGCAAGGTCATCTTGCGGATGAAACTGTCGATATTGACTCCGCTGCACGAAGCGGCCCAGCCGCAGGTGGGCAGGGTGTGGTTGGTGCCGGATGCATAGTCGCCCGCGCTTTCGGGGGAATAGTTGCCGATGAAGACGCTGCCGGCTGCGGTGATGCGGTCGGCGACCTGCCAGGGCTCGCGCATCGAGATGATCAGGTGCTCCGCCCCGTAGGCGTTGGCCAGGTCAATCATTTCCTCCCGGCTGTCGAAGACGAAGAAACGGCTCTTGGACAGGGAGGCTTCGATAAAATCCTCGCGGCCCAGGCGGGAGGCCTGGCTGAGGACTTCTTCCTTGACGGCCTGTGCCAAGGAGAGACTGTCGCACACGAGCATCGCCTGGCTGTCGGGACCGTGTTCGGCCTGGGAAAGCAGGTCGGAGGCCACGAAGGCGGGCCGGGCGGAGGCATCCGCCATCACCATCACCTCGGAAGGGCCGGCGGGCATATCGATGGAGACCACCTTGCCGCCGAGCAGTTGCTTGGCCGTCGTAACATACTGGTTGCCGGGGCCGAAAATCTTGTCCACCTTGAGGACCGTCGGCGTACCGTAGGCCATCGCGGCCACGGCCTGCGCGCCACCTATTTTATATACGGCATCGACCCCGCAGGAGCGGGCGCAGAAAAGCACTTCGGGCGCCACCTTGCCATCCTTGCCGGCCGGGGTGCAGAGGACGATGGTCCTGCAGCCGGCCAAACGGGCGGGAAGCGCCAGCATCAGCACCGTGGAAAAGAGGGGGGCAGTGCCGCCGGGGACATACAGTCCCACCCGCCCGATGGGGACGGGACGCTGCCAGCATTTCACGCCGGGCATCGTTTCGACACAGACTTCGCGGGGAAACTGGGCTTTGTGGAAGGCCAGAATATTGGCCATCGCCCGGGCGACGGCATCCTTGACAGGGCGGCTGACTTGGGCTTCGGCCTCGTCAAACTCCGCCGGAGTTACCTCGATGGTCTCCAGCGGGCGCCGGTCGATTTCCAAAGACAAGGCGCGGAGGGCCTCATCGCCGTCGGTACGCACCCGTTCTATGATGGCTGCGACCCGCTCGCGGACGAGCGGATTGTCACTGGAGGGCCGCAGACAGAGTTCCGGCCAGCGGGAACGGTCGGGATTGACGATGATTTCCATTAAGGGATGATTTTATCTACATTCAACACCAGGATGCCTTCGGCGCCGATGGCCTTGAGTTGACGGACCTTGTCCCACAGTTCGTTGCTGTCCACCACCGAATGCAGGGAACACCAGCCTTCCGCCGCGAGGGGCATCACGGTCGGGCTCCGCATCGCAGGGAGGATTTTAATCGCCTCGTCCAGCGAGGCCTTGGGCAGGTTCATCAGAATATACTTCTTGCCCCGGCTGACTTTTTCGGATTCCATCCGGAAGAGGATTTCGTCCAGCAGGGCCCGGTCTTCTTCGGAAAGGCGCCCGTTGCTGATAAGCACGGCCTGGGAGAAAAGCACTTTCTCCACTTCCCTGAGACCGTTGGACACCAGGGTGCCGCCGGAGGAGACGATGTCGAAGATGGCGTCGGCGATACCCGCCGCAGGGGCGATTTCCACCGAGCCCATAATCACCTCGATTTCCGCACTGATGCCGTTCTTGTCGAGATAATCCTTCAAGATGTTCGGATAGGAAGTCGCGATACGCTTGCCGTTGAACCAGGCAGGGCCGTCATAGGCCTCGTTCTTGGGAATGGCGAGGGAAATGCGGCACTGGCTGAAACCGAGTTCCTTGACAATCTCGACAGGAAGCCCCTTCTCGACGACCTCGTTGTAGCCGACGATGCCGAGCGAAGCGGTGCCGGCGGCGACCACCTGGGGGATGTCGTCGTCCCGCATAAAGAGCAGTTCGATGGGGAAATTGGCGGCTTGAGCGAGGAATTTCCGCTTGGAGTCGTCCACGTCGATGCCGATTTCCCGCAGGAGGGCCATACTGTCTTCGTTCAAACGGCCTTTGGCCTGTAAAGCGATTCGTAACATATTTTGTTCCTTTATGATTTCAGTTCATATAAACGAGGCGGATTACTCCACATAGAGCAACAAGCCCTTGAGGTACTCCCCTTCGGGATGGTAGATGCTCACGGGATGGTCGGCCGGCTGGTTGAACCGGTCCAGGATGCGGACGCTGCGTCCGACCTGGGCGGCGGCGCTGAACACGGCCTCGGCGAAGGAAATCTTGTCCACGACCTGCGAGCAACTGAAGGTGAAAATCAATCCGCCGGGCGCCACCTTGGCAATGGCGGCGGCATTGAGACGCTGATAAGCCCGCAGCGCATTGGACAGAACGCCCCGGTGTTTGGCAAAGGCGGGCGGATCCACAATCATCAGGTCCCAGGCATCCTCCGGGCAATTTTTCAAAAATTCGATGGCATCGGTACACAGGGCCGTATGACGCTCCTGCACGCCGGGAAAATCGGAAGCCATCAGGGCGACATTGCGCTCCACCATATCCACGGCCCGGCGGGAGGAATCGACCGAGCAGACGCACTCCGCCCCGGCGGCAAGGGCATAGACGGAAAATCCGCCCGTATAGCAGAAGAGGTTGAGCACCCTGCGGCCCGCCGCGACGGCGCCGACGGCCTTGCGGTTGTCGCGCTGGTCGAGGAAAAAGCCGGTCTTCTGGCCGCTTTCCCAGTCCACGAGGAAACGGTGGCCGTTCTCGCGGACCACGATTTCGTCCGCCGTGAAATCGTCCCGGCGGTAGAGGTAGCCGTCCACCAGGTCCAGTCCGGCCTTGAAGGGGGCGGTGCCGCTGCTCTTGTCGTAAACGGCTTTCAGGCTGTCTCCATAAACGGATTTGAGGGCCTCGCAAATCTGCGTCCTGGCCCGGAACATTCCCACGGAATGGGCTTGCAGCACGCAGACTCCGTCATAATAATCGACAATGAGTCCGGGCAGGCCGTCCCCTTCTCCGTGGCAGAGCCGGTAGCAGTCGGTCGGTCCTTCCGTCAGCCCCACGCTGCGGCGCACATCCAGCGCCACGGCCAGACGCCCGCGCCAGAAATCCCCGGATGCGGCCGAGCCGTCGAAACTCAACACGCGGACGGCGATGGAGCCTATCTGGTAATGTCCGAGAGCCAGAGGGGTTCCCTGAGCATCGCAGACCTCCACGAGGTCCCCTTCCGACACCGTACCCCGGATATCGGCGACCGCCCCGGAAAACACCCAGGGATGGAATCGCAGGAGGGAAGACTCCCTGCCCTTTTTGAGGATTACTTTCGTCATTGCGGTGTTTCTGTTTGTTCTTTCCCGGGAGCGGCTTCCGCCGGCGTCCCCTTGCCTTGCCGTCTGCGGCGATGATTGTTGCGGCGACGGTGCCTGTGGCGCGAAGGCTTGTCCTGTGCGGATTCTACCTTTTTCACCATCTTTTCCGACAAAAGGTTGGTGACGGTTTCGCGGGGAAGCGGATGCTGTTCGGAAGCCATCAATTTCTTATACATTTCTTCGCAGACCCAGGCATCCGTCGAGGCATATTTGATCTGCGACTCGCTCAAGACGACGGCCTCCCAGTTGGAAAGCTGCTGGGTCTTGCTGATGCGCACGCCGAGGATGATGGCGGCCATCTTTTTGACGCTTTTGTCGCGCACGCCCCACTGCCAGACAATCTGCTGCAGGTCGACGAAACCGGCCGGCTGGAACCAGCCCAGGCGCTGCAGGCCGCGGATGTCATCGCGGACGGCCGCTCCGACTTTCAGGATTTCGGGATTGGCCAGAATCTTGCGCAGCCGCTGCCGGAATTTCAGGGTATTGAGCCGGAAAAGGAAAGCGCGGGGACCGCTGGAAAGCTGCAGGAGGGAAATCTCGGAACGGGGCTGGCTGGAGGAAAAACACGGACGCGTCTCCGTATCGAATCCCAGCAGCCGG
>CADBLM010000162.1 GCA_902795445.1 uncultured Bacteroidia bacterium | reverse complement strand
TGGAACTAGTCTATGAATAAAAGATTTTTCCTCACCCTGCTTGCCTGTGCGGCGGCGCTGCCCGCCTTTGCGCAGATGAACTGCGACCGCGGATACAGGCTGAAGGACAACCCTGTCAAAATGGTCAGCAAAGGGGGATGGATGGTGGGCGGTACGGCCGGTTTTACGGGCAGTACTTCCGACAACCGGCAGTTCCTCGTGGTCAGCGGCATCAATGGCCGGCTGTATGATATTGACGTAAGTCCCCGTTTCTGCTATATGTTTGCGGACAATATGGGTGTAGGCGGCGGCTTCTCCTATCGCCGCAACTTTTTCAATGCGGCCTCGGCGGGCCTGTCTTTCGATTCCCTGAACATTAATGTCCGTAATTATTACCTCGACAACCACAGCTATCTCTTTTCCGCCTTCTTCCGCTATTATTATCCTTTCGGCAGCGGCCGCTTCGGTGCTTTTGCGGATGCGGAACTTTCCCTGGGCGGCCGTCAGCACCGGATGATGGACAACCACAGCGAGAATGAGAAGGGAACTTATGGCGTGGGATTCCAGGGAGCCGTCGGCGCCTATGCGGGCATCCTGGCTTTCTTCACCGCCCATTTCGCGATGGACGTGCGGGTGGGGCTGCTCTCGCTCAATTATTCCTCTGAGAAGCAGATTCACAACCAGGTTGTCCAGGGGTCAGACCGCTTCGCTTCCGGTCATTTTATGGTGGATTTGCTCTCCCTGCGTTTCGGACTTTATTATTATCTGTAGTGATGAAGGCACGCGTACTCCTGATTCTTTTTCTTGCGCTGGGCCTTCCGCTACACGCGCAGACTTCCGACGCCCCGATGAAGATGGGCGTCACCATCGGCAAAGATTCTTCCAAAGTCTCCGGCCGCAGTTTTCCCAAACGGCTCTTTTCGCCCAAAGGGGCGTGGGGCGTAGGCTTGAGCGGCGTCTATCTCGGCGCCAGCGGGTCGGACAGCAATGTGATGATGCTCCTGACGGGAATCAACGGCGGTTTCCGTTTCGGCCGCATTTACCCGATGGCGACCTATACCTATATGGACAACCAGGCGGTCGGCCTGCGCCTGCTCTATATGGGCGCGAAGGCCAATGTGGACAGTGCGACGGCTCTGGGCCTCGCCGACCTGGATATGTCCTTGAGCGGACTGGGGCTGACCCTGGACTGCTTCGGCGCCTCGGCTTTCCACCGCAACTGGTTCGGTCTGGACGACAAAGGCCGCTTCGCCATTTTCCTCGACGCCGGCCTGTCCTACCAGCATCTGCGTTTCCAGTCCTCCTATAAGAGCCTGTCCCATCGCATCGCATTGACTTTCAGTCCGGGAGTGGAAATTTTCGTGATGAATTTCCTTTCCCTCGACCTTTCCATCGGCCTGGCGACCGGCTACTACGAATTTTCCTCGGTCTATAACGAGGCGGGCGAGCGGACGGGACGTTCCAACGGTTTCCATTTCGGAACGGGCCTGAGCCTGCTGGACATCAATTTCGGTTTCCATTTTTATCTCTGACAGTCTTGAAACGCTTTATTTCCATATCCATCCTGTTTTTGTCGGGTGTCCTGACGCTGGCCTCCTGCTTCAAGAACGATATGCCATATCCTTATCTGCGGGGAACCATCGTGGATATCGACGTGGAAGGAATGGAGTCGATGGAAATCGACGAGCTCCGCAATACCGTCACGCTGACGATGAATGAGTCCCGGGACCTCCGTCATACGCAAATCCGTTCCGTCACCTACGGACAGGCCCAGACCTATCCGGAGAAGCCCATCGTCGGGGAGCAGGACTTGAGCAGTCCTTTGTATGTCACCCTGAGGACCTATGAGGAGCAGCGCTACATCTGGAAGATTGAAGCCCGTCAGTCCATTTCGCGCAATTTCAGCATCCGGGACCAGGTGGGAAAAGCCGTGATTGACGAGGAAAACGGCCGCGTGATGGTCAAAGTCGGCAAATTCGCCTCCCTGAGCTGGCTGAAGGTGCTGGACTATAAACTGGGTCCGGCAGAGGTTACGAGCTATTGGACGGAGGACGGCTCCGCGCCCTTCGATTTCGCTTCCCTGACCAATTTCAGCGAACCGGTCAACTTCCGTGTCCGTTATCACGATATCGACCGCCTCTGGACGCTGTATGTCGAGCGAACCGACAAAAATATCCTCATCAACCGGGTCTCTCCCCATTCGCGCTGCGCCTGGATTGACGCCAGCGGCCTGGCCGGACAGCCCAACGGCGTGAAATTCCGCCCCAAGAACGCGCTTGCCGTTCCGGACGGGGAAGGGGAGCCGGAAACGGAGGCAGACGAAGATGGCTGGACAGATGTCCCCTATGAGGCGGAAGGCGGCGATTTTATCTTGCGTATTCCGGATTTGGAGCCGCAGACGACCTACGAATATTTCGCCTATACGGGTGACGAGCAGACGGACGTCGAAGCGTTTACCACGGAAGACGAGGTGCAGGTGCCCAACGGAAGTTTCGAGTCGGTGACGAATGTAGGAAAATACTATGAATGGTATGACGCCCTGGCCCTGGAAGAGCGTGACCGCACGGCCTGGTGGGGTTCCGGCAACGGCAGCAGTGTGATGGGCATCAGCGGTTCTGCGGATATGGGCTATGTCATCTGCGAACCGGATGAAGCCGTCCGTTTCACCGGAGAGCGTTCCGCCAAACTGGTTTCCCGCTGGGCGGTCGTGAAGTTTGCCGCGGGCAACCTCTTCTCCGGTTATTTCGGCGGTCTGGAGGGGACCAAGGGCGGCAAGGTCAACTATGGCCGGCCTTTCACGCACCGTCCCGACACCCTGAGCTGCCGGATCCGCTACCAGTGCGGCAAGGTCAATCACGTGGACGAAAGTTGTCCCGCTCCGCCCGCTATAGGGGATAATGACTGCTGCCAGATTTTCGTGGCGCTGGGAACCTGGAACTACAAGACCTACGGCGGCTCTCCCGAGTCTCCCATCCAGGTCAACACCACCAATATGACGACCAAATTCAATCCCAAGGGGCCTGATGTCATCGCCTATGGGGAGTACACCCGCAAGGAATCTACGCCCGCGGAAGGAGAAGATGTCGAGGACGGCTGGCTGCTGGTCAAGATCCCCCTGGACTATGCGGATTCCTTCACCGTTCCCACCCATCTGGTCATATCCTTTGCGTCCAGCGCCCTGGGTGACTATTTTACCGGCTCCGACCAGAGCGTGCTCTGGGTGGACGACGTCCGTCTGCTATACTGATTAACCATCTATACCTATGAAACCGACCAAGCATAGTTTCAATTATTGGCAATGGAGGGTCATCATCTGCTCGATGATCGGCTACTCGATGTTCTATTTCGTCCGAAAAAACTTTTCCTTCGCCATCCCGATGATTCAGGAGATGTATCCCGAGATTACAAAGGCGCAGTTCGGCGCGATTATCTCGGCCGGAGGCATCATCTACGGCATCTCCAAGTTGATCAACGGCGTGATCGGCGACCGCACCAATGCCCGTTGGCATCTGGTGCTGGGGCTGGGGGTCTGCGTGGCGGCCAACTTCCTCTTCGGTTTCACCGACAAACTGACCGTATGGATGACCGGCGTGTCGTCCGGTCCAGATTTCATCGGCGGCTTTATGACGATTATGGCGGTGCTCTATATCATTAACCAGATTTTCCAGGGCTGCGGGTTTGCTCCGTGCAACCACCTGATGGTGAGCTGGGTCCCGCCGCACGAACTGGCGACCAAGATGAGCATCTGGAACACCTCCCACAGTATCGGCGCTTTCGTGGCCGCCATCATCTGCGGTTATCTGACCAGTTGGCAGCTTTGTTTCTGGGTACCCGCCTGTATCTCGCTCGTCGGCGTTTTCTTTATCATCGCCACGCTGCGTGACACGCCTTCTTCCGTCGGGCTTCCCGAACTGCCCAAGGTGGAGGGTGAACTGGACGAGGAGCAGGGCAAAGACCCCAAAGCCTGGCGTCAATTTCTGTTGCATAAGGTTTTCCTGAATCCTGTCGTCTGGGTCCTTGCCCTGACCGATTTGTTTGTTTATGTCGTGCGCTTCGCCATCCTCGACTGGGGCCCTTCGATGTTGCAGGAAATGGGGCTGAGCAAGGCCCTGTCCGGCTGGACTGTCGCGATTTTTGAAGTGGCCGGCTGCCTGGGGATGATTTTCGCCGGCTTCGTTTCCGACAAATTCTTCAAGAGCCGTTCCCAGCGCGTATGCGCCATCGAAATGGTGCTGGTCACGCTCTGCCTCGTGGCTTTGCATTTCATTCAGGACTTGCATTCTCCCGTGCTGTTCCTCGTCGTCCTGGCACTGGCGGGATTCTTCCTCTACGGACCGCAGGCGCTCCTCGGTGTCGTCGCGTCCAACGAGGTGTCCAAGAAGGCGGCTTCTTCGGCTGTCGGCATCATCGGTTTTATGAGTTATCTGAGCACCTTGCTGACCGGCTATCCGCTCGGCAAGTTCGCCGACACCTTCGGCTGGCATCCTATCTTTATCCTGATGGCGGGTGTCGCCATCATCGGCGGCGTCCTGGTGGCGACCTTGTGGAACCTCAAGGACCGCAGCCGCGCGTAGCGCTCCCTATTCCACCCAGCCCGAGACAAAAAGGTCGATGAGCGGCCGGAGCGGGGAGTTGGTGACCAGGCGGAGGCTGACGAGCATTTCCCCCTTGGGAAGCCGTGACGTGTCGATGACGGCGCGGAGAATTCCGTCCCGTCCGGCCGCTACGACGGGATAGGCGCCCGTCTCCCCCTCTTTCCCGCCGCTGCTGAGCGTGCAGGTGACTCCCTCCGGGTCCGTGTCGATTTTGTGGAGGATAAAATCTTTCTGGCTCGTATTGCTGAAACGGAACTCGGCCTCGATGCGTCCGCCCTGCTTGATTTTCCCGGCGGCGACGGTGGAGTTCTTGAAACTGACTCGGGCCCCGGAGCGTTTTTCCTCCTTGCTCAGGGCGGAGGTGTTCATCTGGGTGACCGTCCAGATACGCAGGGGGGTGCGGACGGACTGGCCGTTGACGACGGGACGGATTTCATACCAGTTCTTTCCCCAAAGCTGTTCATCGGCCCGCACGCTGAAGTCCACGCGGACGGTCTGCCGGGCCGGAACGGTGATGGCTGCGGCGGCCATCCTGACCTGCGGGGGCAGTTGGGTGAAGGACAGGCTCGCCTCCTTTTGGGACAGATTGGCGACCAGGAAACATTCGCTGCGTTCTCCTCCCTGCTCCAGGGTTCCGCATTTGATTTCCCGGCTTTTGACGGCCAGAACACCCTGTTCGTCTATTTGTTGCGTATAGACTTCTTCGAGGACGACGGGCTTGGCGTGGCAGACCCCCCGGATTTTCAGATAGACCGGCCGTTCGTTGCACGAGAGCCATACCGTCAGGGATTTCTCAAAGGGAAACGCCCCTTCGTCATTCTTATAGACGACGCTGATGTCGCCGGTCTTGCCCGCAGCGACGGGGCCGGTGCTCCATTGGGCGTTGGTACAGCCGCAGGAGGTGGTTACCCGGTCGATAAGCAGGCTCTTTCCGCTGTCGTTGCGGAGGGTGAAGCGGCAGGAAACGGGGCCGCTGCCCAACAGGATGTCTCCGAAATCATAGACGGATGCGTCCACGCTGACGCCTTCGCAGAGTTTTTCCCATCCCTGGGCCGGAAGGCAGGGAGACAGGAGGGCGATGGCGGAGAGAATGAGTGGAATATGCTGTTTCATCTTGATGTTTTCCAACTTTATTGCAAAGTTATTCAAAAAATTTGCTACTTTTGCAAAGTATAAAAACTTTACGATATGGCTTACAAAATTTCTGAAGATTGCGTGGCTTGCGGAACTTGTATGGGCGAGTGCCCTTCCGGCGCCATTTCCGAGGGCGATATCTACAAGATTGACCCCAATGTCTGCATTGATTGCGGCACTTGCGCCGATGCCTGCCCGATGGGTGCGATTGCTCCCGCCGAATAATTCCGGTCACGCTGCGTATGACAAGGCTGTCCCGTATTGCTTCGCGGCAGCCTTTTTCTTTTTCTGAAGCCGTTTCCGAGAGATGATAGACATCGGTCCCCTCAAAGTGTTCGCCGTCATCGGCGACGTCGGCAGTTTTTCCAAGGCTGCCGCCCTGCTGGGTGTGAGCCAGAGTGCCGTCAGCCAGAGCCTGTCCCAACTGGAGCGGCAGTATGGCGTGACGCTGGTGGACCGCAGCGACCGCCGTCACATCCGTCTGACGCCCAAGGGGGAGGTCTTGCTCTCCTTTGCGCGGAGCATCCTGTCCCAAAGCGACAGCCTGGACTTCGTCTTTACCCATTACGATGCCCTGCGGGAGGCGGAGGAAGTCAAAATCGCGTTTTCCCAAAAACTGGTCGCACCTCTGGCGGGCCGTGTCCTGTCGGCCCTCTATGCGGTGGTTCCCCAGATTCAGGCTATCGTTTGTACGACCGAGGGCGGCGTGGAGGCTGATTTGTATGTGACGGAGGAGGGAATCCGCAGTTCGGAAAATTTTTCGTCTCATCCGCTCTGTGCGTATCTCCTTAATATCTTGCGGGATATCCGTTCTGAAGGGGATACACTTTGATTTTTTCTAAAAAATTTCCCATTTTATTTTGCATTTTTCAAAAAAATGCCTACCTTTGCGCCCGGTTTGAGAGAACACCCGTTCTGGATGACTCCAAGCCTATTGGTTATTAGTTTTAGTGTTATTAATTATGTGGTTAGAATGAGGTTCCACGCGTGAAGCGTCGAGTCTCATTTTTTTATGTAATGTCCTTTGTACGGCTCTCTTGCAGTCATTCCATTGACTGTCAGGAGATTGTGCAAAAGGACCTATGTTAAACAAGGTGGGTCCTTTCGCTTAATATGTTGGTTTTTAGTGCATTGAGTGCAACGCCCGAAATATTGCAGTGTTAAAAAAAATATGTACCTTTGCAGTCCCGTGATGATGCCGGGGCTTGTCCTTGGCTTGCGGAGCAGAAGGGAGCATAGCTCAGTCGGTTTAGAGCATCTGCCTTACAAGCAGAGGGTCGGCGGTTCGAATCCGTCTGCTCCCACCGCAGAGGTTGACGAAAGTCAGCCTCTTTTTGTTTGTTTCTTCCGCCTTTTCTGACTGCGATGCGGCGGGGGCTTAGGGTTTGGCAAGGCGCACTTCGTAGAGGCGGGGCCAGTTCTTCCCGGTGAGGAAAATCCGTTCGCCGTCCCAGGCGATGCCGTTGAGGACGTCGGTGTCGCGGGTCCGCAGCGAGCGGGGCAGGAGGCCCGTGCAGTCCACTTTCCCTTCTACGATGCCGCTGTCGGGATGGATGATGACGATGTAGTCCCGGGTATAGACGTTGGCCCAGATGCGGCCGTTGATCCATTCCAGTTCGTTGAGGTAGGGGACAGGCTCGCCGTCCATCGTGACCTGGATGTGGCGGAGGCGTTTCATCTTCTTGTCGAGAAAATGCAGTTGCGCGCTCCCGTCGGAGGCAATCAGCTGTTTGCCGTCGGTCGTCAGCCCCCATCCCTGCCGGGGGAAACGGTGGGCCCGTTTGAATTCCAGCGTGCGGGCGTCATAGACGAAGGCGACGTTTTCGCGCCAGGTCAGGATGAAAAGTTCGCCGTCGAGGATGACGGAGCCTTCGACAAAATATTTCGCGTCGAAATTCATCCGGCGCGCTTCTTTTCCCGTTTCCGGCTTGATGTCCTGGCGGAAGGAGGATTGTCCGTACTGGCCGGCGCTTTCCTGCAGGAGGCCTCCGTCAAAAAACAGTCCCTGCGTGTAGGATGCGGTGTCGTGCGGATATTCGTGCACCACTTCCACCCGGTAGGCCTGCACGGCTGTCGGAGCGCAGGATGCGGCCAGTACGATGAGGCACAGCAATCCGATGACGCCCTTCAGCCTGACGAATCCCGGCACTCCGGCTGCCCTGCCCCTCCTCGCCCGGGCTTCTCCCGTCCAGCAGAGTCTTGTTCTCGCCGGGGCGCTTGTTGCAGGACCTTTGCGGGAAGAGGCGGGAGCGGAGGTCCCGTGGGTATGCCGGATTGCATTCACGGGGCAAAGATAAGCATTTTGGGACAGACCGCACGGCCGCGCTTCCGATTTTGGAGGAATTTGTTTAATTTTGCCCGGTTGGAATCCTGCCCTTGCTGGTGCCCGTGCATTCCTTTGCTTGATGAATTTGCTTGCATTTGGCTGACATACACGCATACGTATTGTTGGGGAGTTGCTTCTCTGCGGAGATGGCGGCTCACTTGTCGGCCGACGGACATCGCGTCTGTTCCAATCCTTTCGGCACTCTTTTCAATCCGGTGTCCATCTATGATTCCCTGTTGCGCCTCGCGGAGGAGCAGCCTTTTGCGGAGGAGGATTGCATAATGATGGGAGCCGGTGCCGGCCTTTGGTGCGATTTCCACCATTATACCCGTTTTGCCCGCGCTACGCGTCAGGAATTTCTGGAACAGGCCAACCGGTCCCTGGCTGATGCGTCCGCAGCCTATCGGGAGGCGGATGTGCTGGTGCTGACCTTCGGAACGGCCTGGTGTTTCCGCTATCTGCCGCAAGGGCATCCGATGAGCGGCCGTATCGTCGCCAACTGCCTCAAGCGTCCGGCCGCGGAGTTTTCACGGGAGCGCCTGTCCGTGGACGATATAGTCGCGCTTTATCGGGAAGTGGTCCGCTCGCAGGGTACCTTCGGCCGGCCGGATATCCGTCCCAAGCGCATCATTTTTACGGTCAGTCCCATCCGTCACCGTGCCGACGGTCTCCAGGGAAATATGGCCAGCAAAGCCACTCTCCTCCTTTCCTGCGAACAACTCTGTGCCCCCTTCCTCCGCTCCGGCGCTGATTATTTCCCGGCCTTCGAACTGATGCTGGACGAGTTGCGGGACTATGCCTGCTACGCAACCGACGGCGTTCACCCCTCCCCGGAATCCGTCCGCTACATCTACGGACGCTTCAAAAAGTTCTGACGCGTCGTTCCTCCGGGAACGGTGCAGAGGTCTTGGAAGGGACAGTCGGTGCAGAGGGGACGGAGGGCCTTGCAGGTGTAACGGCCGAACAGGATGAGCCAGTGG
This sequence comes from uncultured Bacteroidia bacterium, assembly GCA_902795445.1. Lineage (GTDB taxonomy): Bacteria > Bacteroidota > Bacteroidia > Bacteroidales > UBA932 > Cryptobacteroides. Next base: position 15,777 of record CADBLM010000162.1, on the reverse strand, counting down.
TGGGCGCGGGCACGGAATTCTTCCGGAATGCCGCGTTCGAGGTCGCGCTCAACGGCTTCGGGGCTCTTGCCCTTGGAGAGGCCCAGGCGGTGCGAGACCCGGAATACGTGGGTGTCCACCGCGATGACGGGCTGGTCATAGGCGATGGAGGCGACAACATTGGCGGTCTTGCGGCCGACGCCGGGCAGGGTCATCAGGGTGTCGATGTCGGAGGGGACCTCTCCGTCGAAGCGTTCCTGAATCTGCCGGGCGGTTTCCAGGATGTGCGCGGCCTTGCTGTTGGGGTAGGATACGCTGCTGATGAGTTCCAGCAGTTCTTCAAGGCTGGCGTGGGACATTGCACGGGCGTCGGGGTAGCGGCGGAACAGTTCCGGCGTAACGAGATTGACGCGCTTGTCGGTGCATTGTGCCGAGAGGATGACGGCGATGAGCAGTTGGAAGGGCGAGCCGAAACTGAGTTCGCTCGCTACGGTGGGCATCAGTTGCTGGAAACGGCTGACGAGCGTTGCGTATCTTTCTTTCTGTGTCATTCCGCGTCTTCTCCGTTCCGGGCCTCCGTGATTTCGCGGCAGGATTCGTTTTCGCAGAGGAAGAGCCTGCCGGGCCAGCGCTCGCAGAGGGCGGTGTTGTGCGTAACCATCAGGACGGCCGTGCCTTCTTCCCGGTTGATGCGGGTCAGCAGCTGCATAATCCCTTCCGCCGTGTCGTTGTCCAGGTTGCCGGTGGGCTCGTCCGCCACGATGAGGGCCGGGGCGTTGAGCAGGGAACGCGCGATGGCCACCCGCTGTTGCTCGCCGCCGGACAACTGGTGCGGGCGCTTGTGCGCCTTGCTGCCCATCCCCACGCTTTCCAACACCTGGTCGATGCGCTCCTGGCGCGCCGCCGCATCCTTCCAGCCGGTCGCCTGCAGCACGAAGTCCAGATTGTCTTCCACGCTGCGGTCCATCAGGAGCTGAAAATCCTGGAAAACGATACCGATTTTGCGGCGCAGATAAGGAATATCCCGGTCCCGGATGGCCGCCAGGTCATATCCGCAGACTTCGGCCTCCCCGCCGCCGAGGCGGTTTTCCGCAATCATCGTGCGGATGATGGAGGTCTTTCCGCTGCCGACTTTCCCGATCAGATAGACGAAATCGCCCGGACGGACTTCGATGCTGAAATCGTAGATGACTTTTGCATCGCCGCCCAAAATGTCGGCGTGTTTGAACCGGACCAGAATATTGTCGTCCATAGGGTAAATTCTTGTTAAGAGTACGCAAATATAGCGGATTTTTTGCTATTTTTGTAAAATTTTATCATAAAGTAGTCCATATGAGAAAACACTTGTTGACGTTGTTGCTTCTGCTGCCCCTCGGGATGGGGATGGCGCAGGCCGCTCAGCGGACCTGGTCGGAAGCCACTTCCCAAGCGATGGATTTGTATGAACGCGGTCTGTTCTACGAGGCCGCCCAGCAGTTTACCCGGATTTCCCGGGAGTATGGAAGCGTGGAGGCAAAGGGGTATGCGGTCCTGTGCCGTGTGACCCTGCGGGCCGGCGGTTACGAAAAGGAGACGGATGCGTTCCTCGATGAATTTCCCGCCCTGCCCGTTTCCTACCGCATCATTCTCAGATATGCCTACAATCGTTTTGATGACGAAGACTACGCTACGGCGCTGAAATATCTCAACAGGCTGACCCTGGAGGACATCGACCGTTCCCAGTATCCCGAATTCACCTTCAAGAAGGCCTATTGCCATTTTGAACTGGGCGACTACGCCAAGGCGGCGGAAGGTTTCGAACATACGCTCGCCCTGCCCCGTTCCACCTATTATGCGCCGGCCCGTTACGCCCTGGGCTACATCGCTTATCAGAAGAACCAGTTCAAGAAGGCCTATCACTACTTCTCCCTGGCCAAGACCGATTCCCGCTTTACGGCCAATTCCCTCTACTATATGCTGGAATGCCGTTTTATGGACGGCGACTACGACTATGTGGTGGAACAGGCGGAGGAAGCCTTCGATACCATCCCGGAAGAGCGCAAGCCCCGTCTGGCCCGGATGCTTTCCGAAATTTACCTGGTCTGGCAGGACCCGGTCAACGCCCAGAAATATTATGACCTCTATCTCGTGAAGGAAGAGCCGAAGACCCGCAAGGATTATTTCTACGCGGCCTCCCTGCTTTATGCGGTAGAGGACTATGAAGGCGCGGCCGAGAAATTCGAGGGAATGAAATACCGGGGCGACTCCCTCGGTCAGGTGGCCAACTACCAGATGGCGGACTGCTACATCCGGATGAAAAACAAGGTGGCGGCGATGCAGGCCTTCAAGGATGCCGCCGGCGTGGAATTCGACCCCCGGATTACCGAGGACGCTTTCTTCAACTACGCCAAACTGGCCTTCGACCTCAACAAGGACGGTTCCGGTTTCCGCAACTATCTCGAAAAATACAAGGCCGAAGTGCGCGGGGAGCAGATTTACAGTTATATGGCCCTGGCCTATCTGCAGGACAAGCAGTACGATCTGGCCATCGAGTACTATGACAAGATCGACGAGTTCGACGGGCAGATGAAAGATAATTATATGAAGGCCAATTATCTGCGTGGCGCCCAGTTGCTCTCGGACGGTTCCTGCCGTCTTGCGGCGGAACACTTCCGCTGGGCATCCATCTACGCGGAAAAGAATTCCCCGCTGGCCCAGAACGCGAACTATTACCTCGCCGACGCTTGTTACCGGGACGGCAAATACGCCCAGGCGGCCAAGATTTATACGGATTTGTACAACACCTCGGCCCTGTCCGGTACGCCCCGGCAGCAGCTGATTGTCTATGGCCTGGCCTACAGCTACTACAAGCAGCAGGATTACCCCGCGGCCGACAAGTGGTTTGCCCGGTATGCAGCCTATCCCGACGCGGTGTATCGCAAGAATGCCGTCGTCCGCCGGGGAGATGCCAGTTTCGCCCGCAACAAGTACAAGGACGCCCTGGCTTTCTACCTTGAAGCCGTGTCGATGGACGACACCCCGGACGATATCTACCCCTACTACCAGGCGGGTGTCTGCTCAGGTCTGCTCGGCGACCGCAACGGCCGCATCGATGCGCTCGTGCGTGTCCGCCAGGCTTCCCCGCAGGCTCCCTTCTATTCCGAGGCCCTGTATGAATTGGGCCGCGCCTATGTGGATGCCGGACGCAACACCGGCGCCACGGAGAGTTTTACGCAGCTGGTCGAGACCGGTCGCGACACGACCTATGTCTCCAAGGCGCTGCTCGCCCTGGGAATGCTCTCGCGCAACGCGGGAGACACGGACCGGGCGCTGGCTTACTACCGCCGCGTCGTGGAAACGATGCCGCTTTCCGGCAGTTCCGCCGATGCGATGGCGGCCATCGAAGCGCTGTATCAGGAAAAGGGCGATTCGGAGGGCTATCTCGCCTGGCTGGACAAGGTCGGCAAAGGGGAAAGCAAGACCGAGGAAGACAAGGAGCGGATTATCTTCAACTCTGCCGAACAGTTGTTCCTCTCGGGCAACTGGGACCGCGCCCTGGCTTCCCTGTCCGCTTTCAAGGATGCCTATCCCTCGTCGGCGATGCGTGCCAAGGCGGATTTCTATTGCGCGGAGTCCTACCGGAACAAGGGGGAAAAGGAAAAGGCGAGGGATGCCTATTCTGCCGTCGTGGAATCGGCCGACACCTCTCTCGCCGAGCCTTCGATGCTGGCTTTCGCCCGGCTCTCCTATGAAATGCAGCTCTACGATGATGCCTACGGCGCCTATCGGGCCCTGGAACGGGCGGCCCGTTTTGATGAAAACAAGGAGGAGGCCCGCAAGGGGCTGATGTATGCCGCGTGGTTCTCCAAACGCTACGAATCGGCCGTGGTCGCGGCGGATGTCTTCCTGGGCAGTCCGGCCGGACAGAAGCACTCAAGCCTGAAAGAAGATGCCCTGTATATCAAGGCGATGTCGCTGCTGAGCACCAGCAAGAGGCCCGAGGCGATGGCCATCTTCAAGCAGCTCGCCGCCAAGCCCAAGACGGCCCGGGGCGCGGAAGCGACCTATATGCTCGTCAAGGATGCTTATGAACGCGCCGATTATGCGGCCGTGGAAGACCTGACCGCGGATTTTTCGGATTCCGGCACGACCCAGGTCTATTATCTCGCCAAGGCCGTCATCATCCTCTGCGACGCCTATCTGGAAAAAGGCGACGCCAATGCCGCCAAGGACAATCTGATTTGGATTCGTGACTCCTACCGCAGCAACGACCCCGCCGACGACATCCTGCCTGCCGTCCACGAAAGGCTGGCCAAAATTGAATCAAACTCATCGTTATGAAAAAAATATTGCCCCTCTTGCTGAGCCTGCTGCCCGCGCTGCTTTCGGCGCAGGGCCTGGATCCCACGGTCCGGGTGACGGGAACCTACAAAGGAAATGTATCCGAAGGGGATTTCCCCAAACAGGAAGTGGTGTTGCCCGACAGCGTGACGGTGTTCGATACGCATTTCGACTACAAGGTCTTCGACAAGCCCTATCAGGGTTCCTACGACTTTTCGCCGTATCTGATGGATCTCCGTCCCCGTCCCCGGGAGGTCCGCAAAAATCAGTTTTACCTCAAGGCCGGTGCCGGCTATACCCTGCATCCGATGCTCGACGCCTACTGGAATCCCGAAGTGGCGGACAGCTGCTTCAATCTTTCCGTTTACGCGACCAACCGCAGCTATTGGGGTACCTATGACGCGCATCTTGCGGACGGCACGCAGCTGGGCGCTTTCAAGAACGGCTTCGAGAGCCGCACGCTGGCCGGCGTGAAGGGCCGTTATGATTTCCCGAACGTCGTCCTGACCTGGGATGCCCATTACAAGGGAATCCACAACGGGGAAGGGGATGCGCCGGTGTTCAACTACTTCAACCGGGGCTACAACAAAGCCCGCGTCAATGTAGGGGTCCGTACGCCGGTGCAGCAGATCAAGAAGCTGTATTACGACTTCTCCGTAGGAGCCGGCTACGCCCAGGACAATTTTGCCGGAGCAGCCGTTTCTCCCTTCCGGGCCGGCAATATCGCCATTGACGGCGTGGTGGGGGATATGATTTCCGCCAAGCACGGTTTCCGTCTGGATTTCTCTATGGGTCTCCAGGTGTTCGGCGCTCCGCCTGCCTTCCCGAAGGAACTGACGGGGCCGTCGGCCTATTTCAGCATCACGCCCCATTATGTGATGAACCTCCGGAAATTCAAGATGGATCTCGGCGTCAACCTGGGCTATGTCACCAAGGCTGCGGAAAGCTGGAACTACGGCCAGCCGACCCAGGTGGTCTATCCCGACGTCCGGATCGCCTATGACCCCTGGAAGCAATGGGCGACTTTCTACCTGAACGTCAAGGGCGGGATGAAGATGAATACCTACGATGACATCCTGGAAGCAAATCCCCATTTCGCTCCTTTCTGGACGGACTACAGCAGGGGGCTTCTGGGCAGCACGGTAGAGCGGGTCAACGCTTCTCTCGGCGTGGAGGGGAAGATTACCTCCAAATGGTCCTATGACGCTTCCGTGGGTTATGCCGTCTATGGAAGTTCCCCGATGGAAGGGCTCCTCCCGGCCGCTGCGGGCCGCTTTATCCCGACGCTCTATTTCGTCAACTACCAGACTTTCTATGCCGGCCTGGGAATGGCCTGGCGTTCCGAGTCCTTTGACGCCAGTGTCCGGGCAAAATATCAGGGGACATACAATCTCGACGTCAACGGCGTGCACAAGGTGCAGGACAAGGCCGTTTTCACCCTGCCCAATTTCCTTCTGGACGCCCGCCTGACCTACAATTACAAGCATCGCGTCTATGCCGGCGTCTATCTGGAGGCCCAGGGCTCGCGCAAGGCGCAATGGAACGACGGTGCCGATGTCAGGACCGCATCCATCCGTCCGTTCTGGAATCTCGGACTGGATTTCCAGTATGTCTTTTCGCCCGAATGGTCCTTCTGGCTGCACATTGACAACCTGCTCTTCCAGGAGATTCAGCGCAATCTTTTCTATGCACGGAAAGGGGGGCAATTTAGCCTGGGAGTTACTTTGAATATCCGATAAAATTCATTAACTTTGTACGATTTGAAATAAAGGAGAAAAAATGAATACAGTGGACGCAGAAAACCAATATTCGGCAGGCAGCATCCAGGTCCTGGAAGGATTGGAGGCGGTTCGCAAGAGACCTTCGATGTACATCGGCGACATCTCCGAAAGGGGCTTGCATCACCTGGTGTACGAGGTGGTTGACAACAGTATCGACGAGGCGCTGGCCGGCTATTGCAACGACATACAGGTTTCGATTCTGGAAGGCAATTCCATCAAAGTGACCGACAACGGCCGCGGTATCCCGACCGGAATGCATCCCAAGGAGCACCGCTCCGCCCTGGAGGTCGTCCTGACTGTCCTTCACGCCGGCGGCAAGTTCAGCAAGGACAGTTACAAGGTGTCCGGCGGTCTGCACGGTGTGGGCGTTTCCTGCGTCAACGCGCTTTCCGACAGTCTCCGTGCGGAGATTCACCGCGAGGGAAAGGTGTTCGTCCAGAATTATTCCAAAGGCAAGCCCCTCGGCCCCGTGGAGGTCGTCGGCGAGACGGAGGATACCGGGACGACCGTCGAATTCCATCCCGATCCCGAGATTTTCACCGTTTCCGAATACAACTATGACACCCTGGCGGCCCGTCTGCGCGAACTGGCCTACCTGAACAAAGGCATCCGCCTGTCTCTGACGGACTACCGCAAGAAAATCACCAAGATGTCCGAAGACGGCAAGGAATACGAGGATTACCGCAAGGATGTCTTCTACTCCAAGGAGGGCCTCAAGGAGTTCGTCCAGTATCTGGATGCCGGCGCCGAGAGCCTGACCGCGGAGCCCATCTGCCTGGAAACGGACAAGATCATCCCCATCGAAATCGCCCTCCAGTACAACACCGGCTATTCGGAAAAGATTTATTCCTACGTCAACAATATCAATACCATCGAGGGCGGTACGCACCTCGACGGCTTCAAGCGCGGCCTCTCCGGCACGCTCAAGTCTTACGCCGAGGCCAACAACCTGCTCAGCAAGTTCAAGGGCGAACTCTCTCCCGAAGACTTCCGCGAGGGCCTGACGGCGGTCGTGTCCGTCAAGGTGGCCGAGCCGCAGTTCGAGGGCCAGACCAAGACCAAGCTGGGCAACAGCGAGGTCCGCGGCGCCGTGATGAGCGCCATCAATGCGGCCCTTGAGGCTTATCTCGAAGAGCATCCCGCCCAGGCCAAGCTGATTGTGGAAAAAGTCATTCTGGCGGCCAACGCCCGTCAGGCGGCCCGCAAGGCGCGTGAGGCGACCCGCAAGACCGTGATGTCCGGCGGCGGCCTGCCCGGCAAACTTTCCGACTGCTCCAGCCGTGACCCCGAAAAGTGCGAACTCTTCCTCGTGGAGGGTGATTCCGCAGGCGGTACGGCCGTCAGCGGCCGTGACAGCCGCATCCAGGCCATCCTGCCGCTGAGGGGTAAGATTCTCAACGTGGAGAAGGCACTGGAGCACCGCGTGTTCGAGAGCGAGGAAATCCGCAACATCTATACGGCCCTTGGCGTGACCATCGGCACGGAAGAGGATTCCAAGGCGCTCAACCTCAGCAAGCTCCGTTACAACAAAGTCATCGTGATGACCGATGCCGATGTCGATGGCAGCCACATCGACACCCTGATTCTCACCTTCTTCTTCCGCTATATGGTGGACCTCATCCGCGGCGGCCACGTCTATCTGGCCACTTCCCCGCTGTACCGTGTCTATAAAGGCAAGAAGCAGGTCTATTGCTGGACGGAGGACGAACGCAAGGCGGCCCTGGCCGAAATGGGCGGCAGCGACAACGGTGTCAAGGTCCAGCGCTACAAAGGTTTGGGTGAGATGTCCGACGTCCAGCTGTGGGATACGACGATGAATCCGGAGACCCGTCTGCTCCGCCAGGTGACCATAGAAAATGCCGCCGAAGCCGAACGGACCTTCTCGATGCTGATGGGCGACGACGTACCGCCCCGCCGCGAATTTATCGAGCAGAACGCCCACTACGCCAACATTGACGCTTAAAGAAACGGATGGAGAAAATTCATTTCCCGCGCGATATCAGGGTTTACATCCCCCTGGCTCTGCTCTTCCTGATCCTGCTTTCGATTCTTCCGAAAGCAGGAAATTTCAGTTATGACTACAAGAAGGGAATGCCCTGGATGTACGACGACCTGGTCGCGCGTTTTGATTTTCCCGTCCTCAAATCCTCGTCCCAGATGGAAGAGGACGAGCGTCTCGTCCGGCAGTCGCAGCCTCCTTTCTACCGTCGTGACGAGGCCGCCCGCAGGCAGGCGCAGTCCCAGGCTTCCGCCTTGCCCCAGCCGCTTTCTTCCCAGGTTTCCTCCGTCCTGCGGACCGTCTATTCCTACGGCTTGTGCGATGTCCTTTCCGCCGATGCGGAGGCTGTCTGCATCTACGGGAGCGCCGGCCGTATCGATACGCTGCCTTCCGCTTATGTCTATACCCTCCAACAGGCTCGGAATGACCTTCAGGGTGCGCTGCGACAAACTTATGGCGAGGCGGCGGACTCCCTTTTCGAAGCCGTTTCGCCGGACCGGATTTTCGAGCCCGACCTGCTGTATGACGAAGTCCGTACCCAGCAGGAACTCAAGAAGTCGCTCGACAATCTCGCGACGACTTCCGGCATCGTCTATGCGGGCGAGGTCATCATCCGGCGTGGCGAACCGGTGACCGCGCAGACCCAGAACAAACTGGACAGTTACCGGCTGGAGTTTGACGAACATTACGGTTACGACGGCAACCGGGTTTTCCTGTGGATCGGCAACGCCGTCCTGGCCTTCCTCATCGTCGCCCTGCTCTTCTTTGTCATCCTCTACACCAACGCCGGCATCTTTTCGCAGTTCAACCGCTATTACTATCTGCTGCTGATATTCCTGCTTTCGCAGTTGCTGATTTTCCTGATAGGCAATTCCCATCCGCTCTGGCTTTATGCGACGCCCCTCTACCTGATAGCCATCTTCCTGATGTCCTTCTTCCGCAAGCGGGTGGTGCTGCCGGTCTATATCGTATCGCTCTTTTCCCTGCTTTTCCTGCGGGAGGGCGTGCAGCTGTTCCTGGTCTGGGTGTCGGCCGGCATTTTCAACATTTTCTCCTTCAGTTCTTTGTCCAAGGGCTGGAGGCAGTTCCTCAATGCGATTCTTACTTTTATCCTGACAGGTGTGCTCTATATGGCCTTCTGCCTGGTCAGCGACGGCAATTTTGAATATAACTACGTCAATCTGGCCCGTCTTTTCGTGGCCTCCTTCATCTGCGTGGCCGTCTATCCCCTGGTCTATCTCTTCGAGAAACTTTTCTCCCTGGTCTCGGTCAACCGCCTGGAAGACCTCAGCGACACCAACTCTCCGCTCCTGCGGCTCCTGGCCCGCCAGGCCGCCGGTACCTACCAGCATTCCCTGCAGGTGATGAATATGGCCGAGAGCGCAGCGAGGGCGGTCGGAGCCGATGTGGCCCTGACCCGGGCCGGAGCCCTGTATCACGACGTCGGGAAAATCCAGAACCCCCAGTGTTTCGTGGAAAACCAGCAGGGGGACAACAGTTATCACGAGCATCTCAGTTATGAGGAGAGCGCCCGCGACATCATCCGCCACGTGGCGGACGGAGACGCCATCGCGGACAAGTACGGCCTCCCGGAAGTGGTCCGCGGTTTTATCCGCAGCCATCACGGGACCTCCTGTACGGCCTATTTCTATGGCAAATTCGTCGAGGCGGGCGGTGAAAAGTCCCGTCGTCCGGAATTCTGCTATCCCGGCCCCAATCCCCATAGTATCGAGGAAACAATCGTGATGATCTGCGACTCGGTCGAGGCGGCGTCACGGACACTGCGGAGTTATACCGACGACAGCATCCGCAATCTGGTGGACTCGATTGTTGGCGGCAAACTGGCGGAAGGGCAATTCGTCGATTCCGAGCTTTCCCTCAGCCAGCTGCAGACGGTCAAAGAGGAAATCTGCGACTATCTCCGTCAGATTCATCACGCCCGTATCACGTATCCGAAAATCAAAATTAAATAATATAATAAGGTATGAAAATCACTAACACCAAAGTTGACGAACTCAATTACAGGCTCCATCTCGAAATTGTGAAGGAGGATTATGCGGAGAAAAAGAGAAAAACGCTGGCCCGTATCCGTCGTGACGCCGAAATCAAAGGCTTCCGCAAGGGTATGGCTCCCGCCTCGCTCATCGAGCGCCTCTATGGCGAACGCGTGCTCGCCGACTGCATCAACGAGTGCATTTCCGAGAGCCTCACGGGCTATATTCAGGAAAACAAACTCAAAATCGTCGGCGAACCCCTTCCCCTCGAAGGCCAGTCCATCAATTGGGAGGCCGAGCCGATTGAAATGGACTTCGAGTATGCCCTCCGTCCGGAAGTGAAACTCGAACTCTCCGCCAAGGACGAGGTGCCCTATTACAACATCACCATCAGTGAGGCCGCCAAGAAGGACCTGAAGGAGAACACCCTCAAGCAGTATGGCGAACTCGTTGAAGGCAAGGCCGCCAAGGAAGACGATTTTATCATCGTGGACTTCGTCAACGGTGAGACGAAAGTGGAAGATGCCTATGTCGCGCTGCGCAACGTGACGGCCGATGCCAAGTCCGCCTTCATCGGCATCAAGGCCGGAGACAGCATCGACGTGAATGTCGTCGAGGCTTTCGCCAACGAGACCGACCGCGCTTCCATGCTCAAGTGCACCAAGGAGGAACTGGCCGCGATGGACCCCGTCTGGAAGATGACGGTCAAAACGGTCAAGACCTTCGCTCCCGCCAAGATGAATCAGGAGACCTATGACAAGATTTTCGGCGCCGACACCGTACACAACGCCGAGGAATTCGACGCCAAGATGGAAGAGCGCCTGGCCGCCGAGTATCGCAGCGAAGCTGATTTCCGTTTCGAAAAGGATGTCAAGGACTATCTGCTGAAAAAAGCCGGCATCACCCTTCCGGAAGACTTCCTCAAACGCTGGATCATCGTAGCGAACGAGGGCAAGTTTACCGCCGAGGATGTCGAGAAGGAATGGCCGATGTTCGTGGAGGATTTCAAATGGCAGCTCGTCCGTGACAGCCTGATGGAACAGTACAAGGTGACGGTCAGCCAGGAAGACCTGCTGGCTTCCGCCAAGGGCTTTGCCGCCTATCAGTATGCGATGTACGGCCTCAGCAACGTTCCCGACGAACAGATTGAGCAGTTTGCCAAGAGCATTCTCGCCCAGGAAAAGGAAAGCCGCCGTATCGAGGAGCAGGTGATGACCCAGAAAACCGTCGATGCCGTCAAAGCCGTCATCGGTCTCAAGGCGAAGAAAATCACCCGCGAAAAATTTGCCGAACTGAAATAAATATGAAGGATTTCGACCTCTTTGCCCGCAGCGAGGCCGGCGTCTCTTCGCTGACCCTGCACGGCTATCGCAGCGCCGTCAACGCCTACATCAACCCCTCCATCATCGAGGAACGCAAACTCAATGTGGCCGCGATGGATGTGTTCAGCCGCCTGATGATGGACCGCATCGTCTTCCTCGGTGTCGCCATCGATGACGATGTGGCCAACATCATCCAGGCCCAGTTGCTCTACCTGGCCTCGACGGACGCTTCGGCGGACATTTCCCTCTATCTCAACACCCCCGGCGGAAGCGTTTCCGCCGGTCTGGGGATTTACGATACGATGCAGTTGGTCGAGCCCGCCGTGGGGACCATCTGTACGGGAATGGCCGCCTCGATGGGAGCCGTCCTGCTCTGCGCCGGTGCCGAAGGCAAGCGTGCCGCCCTGCCGCACTCCCGCGTGATGATTCACCAGCCCCTGGGCGGTGTCAGCGGTCAGGCGTCCGATATCCTGATTGAGGCGAAAGAGATTGAAAAATGCCGCAGGGAACTCTACGAGATTATTTCCGCCCATACGCACCAGCCCTATGACAAGGTTTTTGCCGATTCCGACCGCAATTACTGGATGTCATCGCAGGAGGCGCTGGACTACGGAATGATCGACAAGATTCTCGGCGGGAAGAAGAAATAGGCTTGTATGTCCGACAAGAAGAAACTGAATCATTGCCTGATATGTGGACGTGATGAAAACCACGTCCATTTTTTGATGCAAGGTATGGAGGGCTTTGTCTGTGACCAGTGCATCGCTTCGATGTATGAATATCTGGAAACGGCCGGGCTGCTGGAGACCGCGCAGCCCCGGAAGAAGAAGCCGGCTCCTTCCCAAAAGAAACGGGCGGATTTTACACCGAAGAAAATCCACGACTGGCTCGACCAGTATGTCATCGGGCAGGAGCGCGCCAAAAAAGTGCTCTCCGTTGCCGTTTACAACCATTACAAGCGTCTCGAAAACAACCTCGACACGGTCTCGGAGGTGGAAATCGAAAAGTCCAACATCCTGCTGGCCGGTCCGACCGGAACGGGCAAGACCCTCCTGGCCCGTAGCATCGCCCGGCTCCTGGACGTGCCTTTCACCATCGTGGATGCGACGGTGCTCACCGAAGCCGGATATGTCGGAGAGGATGTGGAAAGCATCCTGTCCCGTCTGCTGGAACAGGCCGACTATGATGTGGAACGGGCCGAGCGCGGCATCGTTTTCATCGATGAAATCGACAAGGTGGCCCGCAAGAGCGACAATCCCTCCATTACCCGTGACGTGTCGGGAGAGGGGGTGCAGCAGGCGATGCTCAAACTGCTGGAAGGCAATGTGGTGAATGTGCCCCCCAAGGGCGGGCGCAAGCATCCCGACCAGGAATATGTCCACGTCAACACCCAGAACATCCTCTTTATCTGCGGCGGCGCTTTCGAGGGTATCGAACGCCGCATCGCCCAGCGGCTCAATACGCAGGTCATCGGCTATGACGCTTCCGTGCGGCAGCAGGTGGACAAGGACAATCTGCTGCAATATGTCTCGCAGGAGGACTTCCGTGCCTACGGCCTGATTCCCGAAATCATCGGCCGTCTGCCGGTCATCACCTATCTCGACCCGCTGGACAAGGCGGCGCTCAAGCGCATCCTGACCGAACCGAAAAATGCCATCGTCAAGCAGTATCAGGCGATGTTCGCCCTGGACGGCAAGGAACTCGTCATCGAGCCGGAAGTCCTGGATTTCATCGTGGAGACGGCGCAGGAGAAGAAAATCGGCGCCCGCGGCCTGCGGGCCCTTTGCGAAAAAGTCTTCACCGAGGCGATGTACGAGGCTCCCTCTTCTTCGCAGAAGGTCTATACCATCACCCTGGACTTTGCCAAGAAGTCTGTCTGAGTCCGTACCGTGAAAAAAACTCCCGCAGCAAGCCTCCCCGCTTCCGGCAGCGTCCGCTCCCGGAAGGAGCCGTTGCTGTACGGGGGCCTGGCGGCCGCTTCCGCCGTCCTGATGTCCCTGCCCTATCTGCTGCCGGGCTGCGGTTTTATGATGCTCTTCGCCCTGCTGCCCCTGCTGGCGCTCGAACGGGTGATGTACCTGGGAAAAGCCCGGGGCTTCTTTCTGTATGCCTGGCTGGGTTTCAGCCTGTGGAATTTCATCACCACCTTCTGGGTGTGCAACGCGACCCTCGGCGGAGGCATCTTCACGGGCTTTGCCAACGCCTTCAAGATGGCGCTGATTTTCCAACTTTTCCACTGGAGCCGCAGGCATTTGCGTGGCATCCTGCCCTGGCTCTTCCTGGCTTCGATGTGGATAGCCTGGGAGAAGATTTATTTCGATTCGCCCATCCCCTGGCCCTGGCTCATCTTCGGCAACGCCTTTGCCGGCAGCATCCATCTGGTGCAGTGGTATGAGTTTACCGGCACCCTCGGCGGCTCGCTCTGGGTCTGGGCCTCCAACCTGGGCCTGTTCGGCCTGATGACGGCTTTTTCGGACGGCCGCTGGTTCACCCGGTTCAATGCCAAGGCGCGTGTCGCGTCGGTCACGGCCCTTGTCCTGACGCTGACCGGCCCGATGCTCCTTTCCGTCGTCCTTTGGTTTGCCTGGCGTCCGCAGGAAGAGGGGAGTCTCGATGTGCTGATTTCGCAGCCGGACTTCGACCCCTATATGAAGTTTGAACTCTATTCGCAGCGCGAGCAGAACGCCGTCCTCGAGGAGCAGATGCGTACATCGCTCGGGGCTCCGCGTTCCGATGCCGTCCCTGCCTTGATTGCCGATACCGCTGCCCGCTCCGCGCTTCCTGCCGTCCCCCCGCTTGCAGACGCGGCTCCGCCTTGCGCCCCTCTGACCCCCACGCTGATTCTGGCGCCCGAGACCTTCACTTCGCCGCTTTGGCTGCCCGGTCCCCGTGAGGATGCCACCGTCCGTCATTTTGCCTCCGTGCTGGAAGACTATTCCGGAGCGACCCTGCTGATGGGCGCTTCCACCTACGAGCGGATTGAAAGTGAGGGACGCCCTTCCGATACGGCCCGCAAACTCCGCGACGGCCTGTGGTATGAGTCCCACAATTCGGCCCTGAGTTTCAATGCCGGTGCCCGCCGGCTTGATATCTACCACAAGTCCCGTCTGGTCCCGGCGACGGAAAGCACGCCTTTTCCCTCCATCCTCGGCCGCTTCGATGATGAGGTGCTCGGCGGCGTGCTGGCCCGCTGTGTCGGTCAGGACGAGCCCTCCCTGCTGTACTGCTACGCTCCGGAAGTCCCGCCCGCCGATTCCCTCCGCAAGACCGCAGCAAGCGATTCCGTCAGCCGGACCGCGGCGACCGGTTCCGTCAGCCGGGCGAAAGACATCCCTCTGGCCCCCGTCATCTGCTACGAATCCATCTTCGGAGACTATTGCCGGGGCTATGTGCAAAAAGGGGCGCAGGCCCTCTGCGTCATCACCAACGACGCCTGGTGGGGAAATACGCCCGGCTATCGCCAACATCTGGATTACGCCCGTCTGCGGGCCGTCGAGACCCGCCGCGACATTGCCCGAAGCGCCAATACCGGCATCAGCGCCTTCATCAATCAGCGCGGGGAAATCACGGCCCGGACGCACTGGTGGACACGCGAAGTCCTGCAGGGTCGTCTCTCCCTGAGCACCCGCCAGACTTTCTTCGTCCGTCACGGGGACATCACCGGCCGCGCCGCCACCTTCCTGTTCCTGCTTCTGCTGGCCCTCTGGCTCGTCCGCCTCTTTCAGCGATAGGAGCGTTGTCCGCCTTTCCCTCTCGGCCGATGCTGCGGTTTTTTGTCGTTTCGGGAATTTTTTGTACCTTTGCGGCCAATTTTGAAAAAGTCCCTTCTGCGGATATGTCTTTGACCCTTTCATATCATCTTTCCCTGTCGCCGGCCGGCGTCTTCCGCCTTGTGTGGAATGCGCTTTCCGTTCGCCGCGCCGCCCTGACGGGTGGTCTCGCGGGCGTTTCCGTCCTCCGCGCGAAAGTGGGTATGGGGGGGGTATTATTATCTAAATAGCAGCGCTTTAGCGCTTTTTTTCCGCTTTTTCCGGGAGGTGTATCCCTTACCCGTCTGCCGAAATTCGGCGGACGGGCTTTTTTGTGCCGTGTTCCTCCGTCGGGCCTGACGCTTTGCCCGTGCCTGTACCCGTCTATCTTGTCGCGCTCCGTCGGTCGCTGCTCCTCTGCGTCCGTTGCCTTGTCGCCGTCTCGTTTTGCACCGCCGGGCCTCTTGTCTGTCGCAACATATAATCCAGAAGTCAAACAATCCAATATCATAATGAAAAGAACAATCAATCAAGCAAACAACTACGAAAGTCCCTCTGTGCTCTGGGTGCAGAACCTCGACGCGGAAGGCGAAGCGCTCTGCGCTTCAGGATGGGATTCCGGTGACGGAGAAG
>CADBLM010000161.1 GCA_902795445.1 uncultured Bacteroidia bacterium | reverse complement strand
TTATAATAGTATGTTCCTTCGTTCAACACCGCCTCGAAATATCCGTCCTGTACAGTGACGCGGTCCATATCGCAGTTCGCATCCAGGCCATAAGATACGACACTTTCCTTAGGTACGATATTCAGTTTCATCACGGAGGTCTTCATCCTGAACTCCGAGATAACATGCAGTGCCGCACCCACCGTGAGATTGAGCCGATAAACCTTGCCGGGTTGGAGAGAGACGCCGAGCGGGGCCGTCGTCTGATAGCCTTCGGCCGTGAAGTAGATGTTCTTGGTATCGGGAGAAAGCCAGTACCACCATTCGCCGTCATCCCTTTTGCTCGTCTGGCCCTTCGGCGGCGGGACCGGAGCCATTCCCCCGCCGGTGTTGAGCACCAGAACGGCGTCCATCGGATTGGAGGGCTTCACTTTGATGAGGGCACAGACTTTGTCGTTGACATCGGTCTGCCGGTAGTAACTGGCGGCATCCGGATCGTCCGGCATCAGTTCGGGCGTTGCGACGACAGACATCTCCACCTGTTGCGCTCGCAAGGGCAAAAGACCGGCCGCAGAGAACAGCAGGAACAGCGAAAGCGCAAATCGGGACAAAGGTTTCAAACGAAAATTTCTGGGATGCATAGTAGGTTTCTTTACAAAATGATGGCTTTGGCGACGGCGTTGTCCATTCCGGGCATCGTTTTCCCTACGGGAGCGGGAATATAGGTCGGGTCGCAGATGACGAATTTACGACCTCTGACGACAATATAGTCCCCTTTCACTTCCTCATTGAAGCCGACGGCCGCCGCGAGATGACCGGGATAGTACACCAGCACGACATCCAGTCCCAAGAGGTCGCGCACCATCCGGGAGAAAAGGATGGAGCGGTCCTCGCAGTCGCAGTAGGGGTAATAGAGCGTCTCGTCGGCAAAGAACGGACGGTCGCCGCCCCAGACTTCATCGTCCAATTTGTACTCAAAGGCGGTCTGGACGAAATGCAGCAGGGACTCCACCGCTTCCCGCTCCCCTTTTCCGGCTGTCGCACGAAGCATTGAAGGATAGAGCGTTTCTATCATCTCCCGGCTGGCCGGCACCTGGGCATAGAACTGCCAGCGGGTCAGGGGATCGTTGTTGACGACAGCCTGCGGGTAGTTGTTGTAAAAAGCCGTCAGGTTTTCATTGACGCGGACCGAAGCGGTGACGGACGGTTCGCATTGCGAGCGAAGCGGGCGGACCTGCGTGAGTTTGGGGGCAAAACGGTTTTCCTGCGTGATGCGCAGCCGAAGTTTGTCCAGTTCCGGCAGGTTGCCGGTCATCATCGCCAGTTCGTCCGGATTGCTGCCGTCCAGAAGATAATAACGCGTGGACGAATCCGGGGTCAAGGCAAAACTGACGCAGTCGAATATCTGTTCGTCGGAGGCGGTCAGCAGGTACAGCCTGCCGGCATCGTCCCGTCCCATCATCACATCAAAACCGGACTGGAGCAGGAGTACCGTTTGAAAGACAATTGCCTCGCGATGATTGTCCGCCCCATACAAGGTACGGGCAAGCGTCCCGCACATCTGATAATAGGCCCAGTCGCACAGGGACAGTTCTTCGCGCAGGCGGAAGCAGTCTTCATAGAGCGGTATGCAGGCGTCATTGCACAAGGCGTCCCACATCTGCGCCACGGACTCTTCGGAAGCGTTGCTCATCGCAGGCTTATTTTGAGCGTTGAAACGCACCCGGCAGGAGGTGCCGTAAAAGACAAAATCCACGGTAGGATGCGTCTTCGGAGCGACCGGTTCCTGCGGTACAACGGGGGCCAGCGGAAGCGTTTCCGGTTGGGGACTGTCCGGGACGATGTCCGGGGCAGGCTGAGGAACATCAGGTAGCGGGGCAGGATGAGGAATGTCAGGAGTCGGCGGCTGATTGGGGGTAAGCGGAGAGGGTGCCGGTTGCGGTTCGGGTTCCGGCACGACTTCGACAGGGATTTCCTTGTCCCGGATAGGAACTTCGGGCGTATTGTCCGGCATCACGACCGGCGGCGCTTCTTTCTCCTGCGGAACTGGCTTGGGAATAGGTTCACTCCCCTTCATCCGGATCCAGGCACGGCGGATATATTCGGCCATCTCTCGGCGTTCTTGCGGTCGCGGTAGGCGTTGAAGTCCGCCACCCGCTGATTGCGGTAGGCTTCAAAAGCCTCATTCTTTTTGTGGCGGCTCGCGTCGAATACTTGCTGCGCCTGCCGCTGCGCCTCCTCAAAAGTCTGGGCGGAAAGCGCCGCCGGGAGCAGAATGGCTGCCAGGAGCAGGCAGCACGGGACACTCCTTTTTGAAGTCATCGTTAAAAACCTCAATATCCTCATTTAAAACACATTATTATTTTCACCCATCAGAACAAATGGCCGGCGGAACAGTGCTTTTCAGATTGTGCCCGGCCCGTACAGGCCGAAGTCAGGATCGGGTTGGGGCTGCCAAGTCCGGACATAGATGAGCGGCTTGCGGCTGTCTTCCATATCGAC
>CADBLM010000160.1 GCA_902795445.1 uncultured Bacteroidia bacterium | reverse complement strand
TCTGATCAGCATAACCGACGTGGACCTGTTCACCGAGAAGGTCGCGGGCGTGAAAACCCCGGGACTGGGAGAAATCCATTACGAAATCCATCCGTTCAACGCCTTTTCCTCCCCTGCCTGGTTCGCCGACGGCGTAGCCATCCTCAAGGAACTCAGCCGCCTGGGCATCGAGTCGGAGGTCTATAAGGAAAAGAGCCGCATCCTGGATTTCCAGCGCAGGAAGACCACCCAGAAGGTCAACCTGTACGAGAAAGTCCAAATCCCCGGCTACCAGGAAGCCATCCGCAAAATCCAACGCTTTATGGAAGACGAGGAAAATCTGAGCAAGGCCGCCTCCAAGATTGTCAAGGCACGTCACGCGCAGCAAGAAGAAGAGGAGGATACGCTATGATCAGTCCGATGACACGATACAATTTCGTCCTGCTCAACGGCGAGCAGGATGCGTTGCTTGCGCAACTGCAGGAACTGGGACTGATGGACATCACGCGCAGCACCAAGCCGGTTGACGACAAGTCCGCCGCGCTGCTGGCGGAGGTGGAGCGTATCGATGCGCTGCTTCGCAAACTGCGTGCCTTCCAGGCTCCCGCCGGGACACAGGCCGCTCCTGCAGGCGGGCCGACGGCTGGTGACGAGTTTGTCCGGGAGGCTGAAAGCACCCTGGAAGCCTATGCTGCCGCCGGAGAGGCCGTCAAGGCTGCCGGCAAGAAGGTGCAGGAACTCCGCTGCTGGGGCGACTACTCCTCCGAAACGGTTCAGGCGCTTGCCCAGGCCGGTATTCCCCTGCATTTCCACCGCGTCAGCGAGAAGACTTTCCGTCCCGGATGGGCCGAAGAATATGCACTGAGCGTCATCGACGATACGGACAAATCCAACATCTGCTTCGTCGTGGCCGGTGAGGATGCCCTCCCCGGCGAAGTGGCTGCGCCGGATATGACCGCCGCAGCGGCCCGGGCCGACTATGAACGCCAGGAAACCGCGCTCAAGCAACTCGAAGCCCGTCTGCTGGGCCTGAAAGAGCGTTGCCCGCAACTGGAAGCGCTCCGTGCCGAAGCCTTCTCCCGGCTGGACCTCTATCTGGCCGGCGCGTCGGCAGACACCGCTGCGGAAGAACACGTGGTCGTGCTGGAAGGCTTCGCGCCGACAGACAAGGAAGAAGAGACGGTCCGCGGGCTGGATGCGCTCGGCGTGCTCTACATCAAAGATAAAGCAGTGGTGGAGGATAATCCTCCTATCGCATTCAAGAACAACGCTTTCGTGCGGATGTTCGAGATGCTGACGGATATGTATGGCCGTCCGGCTTACGACGGCTTCGACCCCACGCCTTTCATCTCCGTGTTCTTTATGCTCTTCTTCGCCTTCTGTATGGGCGACTGCGGTTATGGCCTCGTCCTGATGGTTATCGGCCTGATGATGAAGAAAGCGGATGCTTTCAAGTCCCTGTCCCCGCTCGTTGTGACCCTCGGCGGCGCCACGGTGGTCATCGGCTTCCTCTTCCACACCTTCTTCTCGATGGACATCGCCCAGTGGAGCATCTTCGCCCCCATCAAGGGTATCTTCCTGCCTTCCAAGATTATGGGCTACGACGGAACGATGGTCCTTTCCCTGCTGGTCGGTGTCTTCCACATCTGCCTGGCGATGATTGTCAAGACCATTATGGCGACCCGCAACAAAGGCTTCCTGAACTCCCTGGGCACCTGGGGCTGGACGCTGCTGATTGTCGGCGGAGTCATCGTGGCCGGCATCGCTTTCGCCGGCGTGATGTCCGCTCCCGTCACCAAGTGGGTGGTCATCGTCCTCGGCGTCCTCAGCGCGATGGGCATCTTCCTCTTCAATGACCTGCACCGCAATCCCCTGCTCAATATCGGCAGCGGCCTGTGGGAGACCTACAACACGGTCACGGGCCTGCTGGGAGACGTCCTCAGTTATCTGCGTCTGTACGCCCTCGGACTGGCCGGCAGTATGCTGGGCCTGGCCTTCAACAAAATCGGCCTGATGGTCCTCGGCGACGGCAGTTCCGCGCTGATGTGGTTGCCATTCATCCTGATTGTCCTCGTCGGACACGTCCTGAACATCGCGATGGCCGCCCTCGGCGCCTTCGTCCACCCCTTGCGACTGAACTTCCTGGAGTTCTTCAAGAATTCCGGCTATGTAGCGCTCGGCCGCAAATACAATCCTTTGACAAAAACAATCAACAATTAAAAATTACTATTATGCTTAACACAGTTCTCGGTTATCTCGGTCTGGGCCTCGTGCTCGCCCTCGCCGGCATCGGCAGTTCCATCGGTACGACCACGGCCGGCAACGCCGCCGAAGGCGCCCTCAAACGCAAACCGGAAGCCTCCGGTAGTTTTATGGTCCTTTCCGCCCTCCCCGCAACGCAGGGTATCTACGGATTCGTGGCCTTCTTTATGCTCCTCAGCAAGGTGGCTGAAAACGGTCTGGCCGTCTTCGGCATCGGCTTGAGCGTCGGTCTGGTCTGTATGCTCTCCGCCATCCGTCAGGGACAGGTTTGTGCCAACGGTATCGTGGGCCTTTCCCAGGGTCACGACGTGTTCACCAACACCCTCATCTACGCCGCTCTCCCGGAGTTCTATGCCATCCTCGGTCTGGTCGGCGCCCTGATGATCTAAATCAAGGCTTATACTTCACTCAGGGCCGGGATTTCCCTTTTTACGGGGTGTCCCGGCCTATTTTCAATGACAACGGATATGAATCTTTGGACGACTGAAATCCCGGCTTTGGAGGAAGGCGAAAATGTCATCGTCATCGGAGACAATGCCTCCGGAAAGAGCGTATTGGTGGACCGGTTTGTTCTCAAATGCCCCTACGAGCGCGTCCAGTCCATCGCCTTCCGCGACACCTACGGGGTTTCCGACAGTTCTTATTATCTCCAGAAACGCTGGAATCAGATAGAAATCGACCCGGAGTTCAATCCGACGGTCCGCCAGAGCCTCCAGCGCCTGATGGATGCGAACCTTGCCGTCAATACTGCTTCGGGCGACGCATCCCAGACGCGCTCCTGGGCGGAGCGGGTGCTGGACTTTTTCCAACTTCGTCCCCTGTTGGACGAATACCTGATATCCCTCTCCAGCGGCGAACTCCGGCGCTTCCACCTGGCCAAGGCCCTCCTGCGACATCCCGCCCTGCTTGTCATCGACAATCCTTTCATCGGCCTGGATGCCTCGACGCGAGAGATGCTCTCCACCTTGCTGGAGGAACTTGCCGGACGCGGCATCCAGTTGATGCTGGTGATGTCCCGGCTGGATGTCATTCCCGCCTGCATCACGCATTTTATCCGGGTGAAAGACGGCCTGTGCAGTCCGAAGATTCCCCGTTCGACGTTTCTGACGGGGCTTTGTCCCCCTCTGAACGGCTCGCAATCCTCTGGCACGGCCACGGCCGGAAAACCCTCCCATCAGGATGCCATCGCACCCTCTTCGACTTGGAAAGCCTTGCAGGAACGCATCCAGGCCCTTCCGCTCAAAGACCTCTCCCAAGAGTCCTTCTATCCCTCCGGGCCCGGCGCAGAAATTGTCCGCTGCAATGCCGTCACCATCCGTTACGGAAGCCGCACCATTCTCTGCGGTCTGGACTGGGTGGTCCGGGAAGGCGAAAAATGGATCGTCAGCGGCGAGAACGGCAGCGGCAAATCCACCCTCCTCTCCTGTGTCTGCGCGGACAACCCCCAGAGTTATGCCTGCGACATCGAACTGTTTTCGCACAGGCGGGGCGGCGGCGAGAGCATCTGGGACATCAAACGCCACATCGGCTATGTCAGTCCGGAAATGCACCGGGCCTATCAGAAGAATATCCCGGCGGAGGACATCGTCGCCAGCGGTCTGTTCGACACCGTAGGCCTGTATCACCACGCCACGCCGGAGCAGATGGCTCTCTGCCACGAGTGGATGGATATTTTCGGGATTCTGCCCCTGGCCGGAAGGCCTTTCCTCAAGCTCTCCAGCGGAGAGCAGCGGCTCTGCCTGCTCGCCCGTGCCTTTGTCAAGGATCCGGAACTGCCGATTCTCGACGAACCGTTACACGGACTGGACGAGGAGCGCTCCGAGATGGCCAAGGTCATCATCGACGCCTTTGTCGCCCGTCCGCACAAGACCCTCGTTATGATCAGCCATTACACCTCCGAATACCCCTCCTGCATCCAGCACGAACTCCACCTCCGCAAAGACGCTCCCGCCCTCATTCTCCGCTGACGGATTTCCCGGAATGACGGCGTTCCGTGAATATCAGGCTACGAAAACAAGATGGAGAGAATGACTTTAGAAAAAAAATCTTACCTTTGCAGGAGTTGACAATAGGTCTTGAAAATGCGATATCCGATTGGCATACAGAGTTTCGAAAGCATCCGTAGGGATGGCTATGTATATGTGGACAAGACGGATTTGATCCATAAGCTCTCCCACGGAAGCGGCAAGTACTTTTTCCTCAGCCGGCCCCGTCGTTTTGGCAAGAGCCTGCTTGTTTCCGCGATGGAAGCCTACTTCAGCGGCAAGAAAGAGCTGTTCGACGGTTTGGCTATGGCAGAGTTGGAGAAAGAGTGGATTCAGTTTCCGGTGTTGCGCTTTGACTTGACCGGTAAGTTTTATACTTCCCCCGAGGCTTTGCAACAGCAGTTGGATTTACAACTTACCACCCTTGAGAACAAGTACGGCATCAGGGATGAGTATGAATCCGTAGATGTCCGTTTCCAGCATATCATTGATGCGGCCTACAAGAATACAGGACATCGTGTTGTCATCCTCATCGACGAGTACGACAAGCCCATTGTTGACAATTTGGGAAATGATGAATTGGCCGATATTTTCCGCCGGCAGCTCCAGGGCTTCTACAGCGTAATGAAGGCCAAGGATGACTGCATCCGGTTCGGCTTCCTGACCGGTGTCACCAAGATTGGCAAACTGTCCGTCTTCAGCGGTCTCAACAACCTCAAGGACATCTCCATGGATGCCCGCTATACGGACATCTGCGGCATTTCAGAGAAAGACCTGAAGAAATATTTTGATGAAAGCGTCCGGGAATTGGCGCAGGCCAATGACCAGTCCGTCGAAGAGACCTACGACCGGTTGGCGGAAATGTACGACGGCTACCATTTCCGTCAGAATTCGGTGGGAATGTATAATCCCTTCAGTCTTTTGAACACATTTGACTCCGGAGAATTCAAGGAGTATTGGTTCGAGACCGGCACGCCGACTTTCCTTGACAAGGTGATGCAGGAGACGGATTATGACGTGACCAGTCTGTCCGACCAGGAAATCGATGCCCCTTCCCTGATGGATGTGGACACTGTCTATCACAATCCGGTTCCCCTGTTGTATCAGACCGGCTACCTCACCATCAAGGGCTATGAGCCTGAGTTGGAACTGTATCATCTGGGCTTCCCCAACCGTGAAGTCAAGCACGGCTTCCTGAACTTCTTGTCAAGATACTATACTCCTTCCCGGACGGATTCCGGCATGATGCTGGTCTCCAAAATGCTTAGAGATATCCGCAGCGGCAACGCCGAGGGCTTCATCAAGAAGTTGGAAGCGCTCTTTGCCAAGCCCAGCTATCAGATTCAGGGGGATTCGGAGAAAGATTTCCAGTACGCCATGTATATCATCCTGGAACTGATGGGAGAATATGTAGAGGTAGAGAAGGCTACCTCCAATGGCCGGATGGATATCTTGCTCCAGACCAAGGAGTATATCTACCTCATCGAAATTAAGATCAACGACACCGCCGAAGCCGCCCTGCGGCAGATTGAGGAGAAAGGCTATGCCCGCCCGTTTGCAGATGACTCCCGCAAACTCTTCAGGATAGGTGTCCGCTTCTCGACGGAGAACCGCTGCATCGAGGACTGGAAGATAGTCTAATAGGATTTCCCCTTTTCAGCGCGGCTGCGGAGTGCAGGCCAGCTGCACGCGGCGCAGCGTCGCGACCATATTGTCGTAGTCAGAGGGAATGCGCCACAGCTCGCGCCGGCCGAGCCATTCATCGACGAAAATCGTGGCGTAAGAATGGGTCAGACGCCCGGGAAGCGTACACCACATCCAGCGCAGCTGCGGCTCCAGCATCCTTTTCTCACCGCTTCGGCGGTCAATGACAAATTGGAGCGTCACGGCGAGGGACAGGCGCGTATTGACGGCGCTCATATTGGAAACGGCATTGCCCAGGGAATAGATGATGGGCACGGATGATATATGGGCCGTGTCCTGCACGACGTGGGGGTGGGCGCCGACGACGGCATCAAAGCCTTCGCTTACGAGGAAACGGGCGAATTTTTCCTGTTGCTGACTGTGCGTCAGCACATATTCCTCTCCCCAGTGCGGCAGGGCGATCAGAAAATCGGCCCCGGCCCGGCGGGCGGAATCCACGGCGTAGTGAATCCCCTCTTCGCGCATCAGGGAAATATGCGGCTCCCGGGTTTTCAGACGATTGTTGGTCCCGTAGGTGAAATTGACTAGCCCCAGCCGGATGCCCTTTCGCACGAGCATCAGCGGTTCATCATCCACACCGGCGTAGGGAATCTGCAGCGAATCCCGGTAAAACGATACGGTCCGGCGCAGGCCGGCCATCCCCCGGTCCGTGATATGGTTGTTGGCAATCAGAAACACATCGACGCCGCAATCCTTGACATAGCGGGCGAAGGCATCCGGTGCGGAAAAGGCCGGATAACCGCTGTAGGGCTCCCCGCCCAGGGAAAATTCCATATTGGCGATGCAGATATCCGCTTTTTCCATGGCCGGACGGATGTAGCGGAAAAAAGGCTCGTAATCAGCATCTATCTGTGCCTGGTGCATCATCACATCCCCTATCACAAGGATTCGCAGGGTGTCACGGGACTCCGTAAAGTGTGAATCCAGCGACGGAAAGCGCACTCCGGGAATCGCCTGTGCCGAAAGCGGAAACGTTCCGCAGCCCGCCAAGATGACGGCGAGCAGGACGCCCCATTTGATGCGTCCGTCAGTGTCACGAAG
Source organism: uncultured Bacteroidia bacterium (assembly GCA_902795445.1). Classification (GTDB taxonomy): domain Bacteria; phylum Bacteroidota; class Bacteroidia; order Bacteroidales; family UBA932; genus Cryptobacteroides. Next base: position 183 of record CADBLM010000160.1, on the reverse strand, counting down.
ATATGCAAGCCACCTTTTCACAGGAAAACCATCTTATAAACGGAGGTCAAAGATAATAAAAAAGGCCGGGAGTCATCAACTTCCAGCCTTGATTTTGCTCCTGAACCAGGACTTGAACCTGGGACCCTCTGATTAACAGTCAGATGCTCTAACCAACTGAGCTATTCAGGAATTTCCTTTCGG
>CADBLM010000159.1 GCA_902795445.1 uncultured Bacteroidia bacterium | reverse complement strand
GGAAAGGGCCAAGATGAGTGCGCTGCTGAATGCGGGCTTCCTCGACAGCTGGAGATGGCAGCACCCTTCGGAGGTGAAATACTCCTGGTGGTCCTACCGGATGCAGGCCCGGGAACGGAACGCCGGCTGGCGCATCGACTATTTTCTGGTGTCAGGCCCCGGACTGGGCGCGGCGGACCTTTCCGGACGCATCGTTTCAACGGAGATTCACAACGAGATTTACGGCTCCGACCACTGCCCGGTCGAACTGGTGCTGGCGTAAGCGGCGCCTACTTTTTCAACGAATATTTCAAGGACTGCACGCCCGTACGCAGAAAAGTCATCGGTGCGCTCTCCTGAATGACCAGGCTGATTTTGCGGCGCTGGTGCCCGAAGCGTGCCAGACGGTCCCGCAGACTGTCTCCCCGCACCGCTGCATTATCCGACAGGATATCTTCCAGCAACTGCGTTTCCCAGGCTTCAGCCCTTTCAAAGGGAGGCAGCGACGACACGGAAAGGCCGAAAAAATGCACGCTGAGTCCCATCAAGGCACGGAAAAAAGGCTGACAGCCGGAGCGGGTGACGAGGTCGGAAAACAAGTTCCAGTCCACCCGGGCCGCATCACGATTGAGAAACAAGACCCAGTCGGAGACCTGGCGCAGGTTGATGCCGGCACCCATATAATGCTGGGCCAGATGACGGAAAAGGAAGATGGCATTGAACGTAGGAGACGGCAGGCATACACGCCCCCGGCCGATCTGCGTAACCCTATAATCTTCCCGTCCCAGCTTTTCGAGGGCTTCATTGAACAGACGGTTGGTCCGGTGGCTTCGGGCGTTGAGAAACTCGTAATGGTTTTCCACCATAATTCCGTTGAGGGTAAAAACCGTATGATGTTCCTTGTCGCGGCTGATTTCTATGCCCAGTTTCCCGGCAAGCAATTTGTCCCCCTCGGCGATACGGCCGAAGAGCCAGATGTCGATATCTCCGAGCGGCCGGTGATTGGGCTGAGGATAGAGCGGACAAAGGCCGAACCCCTTGATCAGCATCATTTCCAAGCCGTAATGGTTGTAAAAGGCGGCAAGGAAGGACAGCGTCTTCTCCTGGGCGGCAAAGGCCATTTCCGCGGCGAGGCAAGTCCCGAACCAGTCATAACCGAGATCTTCGTCCATCTGATAGTGCCCGGCGGTGAATACTTTCTGCAGGCCGTCATACAGGATGGAAGGGAATCCCTGTTCCATCGACAGGCGGAACACTTCCCGGAGAATCCGGTTCTTTTCTTCATCCTCCCTCGCTAAAAGCCGGGTCAGAGACTGAGGTATTTCTTCACTCAGGCCCAGTCCCAGACGCATCAGGTCAACAAAATGGCGGAACGCTTCCATCTCTATTTCGGTGCTATTCTATACAGGACGGCCGCGATGACGGCAAAGATCAGGTTGGGCAGCCAGATGGCTATCGACGCCGGCAGGACATCCGTATAGACGAACATCTGGCTGAAACGCATAAAAAGGATGTAGGAGAAACTGAGCCCGATACCGATGGCGATGTTCCATCCGATGCCTCCCCTGCGTTTCTTGGAAGACAGGGCCACGCCGATGATGGTCAGGATAAAGGCGGAGAACGGCAGGGAATAGCGGTTGTGCAATTCGATTTCCGCATACATCACATTGGAATCTCCGCGCATTTTCTGGGTATTGATCAGCGACAGAAGCCGCTTCTGGGAAAGCCGTTCCACGGTTTTCTTGTTCATATAGAAGTCATCCGCCGTCAGGTTGATGACCGTATCCAACTGCTTGCCGCTGCGGATGTGGTCTTCCATATCATCCACATAATCCCGGATGAAATACTTGTTGAGCCGCCACCCGTTGAAGGTCGTGTCCCACACGGCGGTCTCCGCGGAAAGTTTGGACACCAGACGGTTGCCCTCAATCCGTTCGAGGGTGAACTTGTAGGCCGTATTGTTCCAGGTACTGAACGCCTCCACGAAGACGAATTCACCCTGCGATATCTGATAGTGGACGTTGCGGCTGGTCAGCTTGGCCTGCTCCTTGACATACTTCCCCTCGAAATCCAGCCGTTCCTCATTGGCTTGCGGAATCACGAACAGATTCAGGACCAGCGACATCGCTGCGATGATGGTCGCCGAAAGGATATAGGGAACCATCATCCGGTGGAAACTCACGCCGCAAGAAAGGATAGCGACGATTTCGGAGTTCTGCGCCATCTTCGAGGTAAAGAAAATCACCGTAATGAATACGAACAGCGGACTGAACATATTGATGAAATACGGGATGAAATTCAGGTAATAATCGAAGACGATGGCCTTGAGCGGTGCTTCGTGAGAGACGAAATTGTCGATTTTTTCGCTGATGTCGAAGATGATGACAATCCCGATGATGAGCAGGATGGCGACGAAGAAGGTCAGGATGAACCTTCTCATAATGTACCAGTCGAGTCTTTTCAGCGGGAAATTCATAATTTTCGGGAGAGTTGGGGAACGACTGCGTTTTTCCAGACCTGGAAATCACCGGCCTCGATATGCCGGCGGGCAGTCCGGACCAGGTCCAGATAGAAAGCCAGATTGTGCTCGCTGGCCAGCTGCGCGGCAAACATCTCGCCGGCGATGAACAGATGCCGCAGATAGGCCTTGGTATAGGCGTGGTCCACGAATGAAGTCCCCTTGGGATCGATTTCGGAGAAATCCTGCGCCCACCGGGCATTTCGCATATTCATCACGCCGTCCCAGGTAAAGAGCATTCCGTTGCGGCCGTTGCGCGTAGGCATCACACAGTCGAACATATCCACGCCGCGGGCGATGCCTTCCAGGATATTGGCGGGCGTCCCCACCCCCATCAGGTAGCGGGGCTTGTCCTGCGGCAGCAGCGGGCAGACCAGCTCCAGCATCTCGTACATCTTCCCGGTCGGTTCCCCTACCGCCAGCCCTCCGATGGCATAGCCTTCCCGGTCCAGCGCGACGGCGTGCCCGACGGCCGCCTTTCGGAGCTCCGGATAGACACAGCCCTGGATAATCGGGAAAAAGGCCTGCGGATAGCCGTAGAGCGGCTCCGTCTCGTCAAAACGGCGGACACAACGCTCCAGCCATCCCTGCGTCAGTTTGAGGGAACGGGCCGCATAGCGTTCGTCCGCATCTCCGGGACAGCACTCGTCCAGCGCCATCACGATATCCGCACCGATGACGCGCTGGGTATCGACATTGTTTTCCGGCGTAAAGATGTGCTTGGAGCCATCGATATGGGAACGGAACACACAGCCCTCTTCCGTAATCTTGCGGATGGGCGAAAGCGAAAATACCTGAAACCCCCCGCTGTCGGTCAGGATGGGACGGTCCCAGTTCTCAAAACGGTGCAGACCGCCGGCCTTGCGAAGCGTATCGAGTCCCGGCCGCAGATAGAGGTGATAGGTATTGCCCAGGATAATTTCCGCGCCGATATCCTCCTTGAGGTCACGATGGAAGACTCCCTTGACCGAGCCCACCGTCCCCACGGGCATAAAAATCGGGGTTTTTATGTCACCGTGCGCCGTAGAGAGAACTCCGCAGCGGGCCGAAGAAGCCGCATCTCTGACTGTTACGCAAAAATTCATCTTGCAAATATAACAAATCTTGACGGATTCGGCAAAACGACTGCCGTTACGAAAGTCTGCCGGGGCTTCGGGAAACCCGGGAGAAAGCCATCGGATGCTGTCCGACAGCCTCCTCCCGGCGATGATGACACTTGTTCGGATACGCCCTACGCGCTCAACTGGCTGGACAGCGATTCGTTGATAAACTCTATCTGGGCGGCCTGCACCTCGGCTTCATCGTGTTCCGCACCGTCCGTACCCGTCCATTTGCGGTAGGTCAGACGGCCGACGACTTTCAGTTTGGAGCCTTTTTCAATCTGGGAAAGGTCCGGAAGATTGGCATTTTCCCAGGCGACGATGCGGTGCCATTCCGTATCAATGACGGCCGAACCGTCCTTCTTGGTGTATGCCCGGCTGGTTGCCAGTGAAAAGTTTGCGACATTGCGCTCTCCTGCCGAGCCGTGACGGACCGAGCCGACGATGCCGCGGAGTTCGATTCTGTTGAACTGTTCCATTGTTTTGGTTTCTTAAAGTTAATAATACTCTGATGAACTCACCTGCGCAGGTTGAAGCCGCGACAAAGGAAGAAAGAATTTCCTCACGCGTCAATTGCAAAATCACAATTCGGAAAAAATTTTTGTTTTTTTGAACCGAAGTGCATTTTTTCCGAAAAAGGGCAAAAACGGAAAAAGTGATGAAATGCCCGAAAAAAGAAAAACTTTTTCCGACATCCGGCGCTTTCTCCGAAAGAATGAGCATCTTTGCCGGACGATGGAAGAGGAAGGATTTTTTATATCGCACTGCCTGGAATGCGGCGATGAAATCGCTTACGGGAAACGCAGCGACAGCAAATTCTGCTGTGACCGCTGCCGGCACCGGTGGCATTACCGCAGCCGGGTGGGAATGCTGCGCAGCAAGGAAAGGCAGGAAAGATGTCTGGAAAAGAATTACGAAATTCTGCTCAGTATCTATGAATCAGGCCTCCGCAGCATCGATTTGCCCAAGTTGACGGCGATGGGCTTCCGCAGCGAATTTGCCAGCACCGTCGTCCGGGGACGTACGTCCTTGCTGATGACCTGCTACGACATCAGTTACAAAATGAGCGATACAAAGGTCTTCGGCATCCGGAAAGACTTGGAGAAAAAGGGATGATTGGGTATCTTTGCGGAATGGAAAAGATTCTTGACCGCTTTTTGAGATATGTTTCGTTCGACACGCAGTCGGACGAGCGCTCGCAGAGCCAGCCCAGCACTTCCCGGCAACTGGTCCTGCTCGAACTGCTCCGGGACGAACTACGCGCCCTGGGCATAGACGCCTCAATGGACGGATACGGCTATGTGATGGGACGGATTCCGTCCAACTGTCCGGACAAAGGTCTGCCGGCCATCGGCTTCATCGCCCACGTGGACACCTCTCCGGATGCTTCCGGCGCCCATATCAAGCCCCAGGTCATCCGGGACTACGACGGGGGCGACATCGCCCTGCAAGGTGTTCCGGGCCTGTACCTCAAGCCCGCAGAATTTCCCGAATTGACAGACTACAAAGGTTGCACGCTCATCACGACGGACGGCACCACCCTGCTCGGAGCGGACGACAAGGCCGGCGTCGCGGAGATAATGTCCGCCGTCGAATACATCGTGACACATCCCGAATTCCGGCACGGGCCGGTCTGCATCGGCTTCACTCCGGATGAGGAAATCGGCCGGGGCGTCGCGCATTTCGACGTGGAGAAGTTCGGCGCCGACTACGCCTACACGATGGACGGCGGGGCGGTCGGAGAGTTGGAATTTGAAAATTTCAATGCCGCTTCCGCCACCATCCGCATCCAGGGCCGAAACGTGCATCCCGGCTACGCCAAGGGGAAGATGAAAAATGCCATCCGCATCCTGCAAGAACTGGACAGCCTCCTGCCCGCCTCGCAGAAGCCGGAACTGACGGAAGGTTACGAGGGATTTTTCCATCTGACCACCTTCGAAGGAACGGTCGAAGAGGCCTGCGCCCATTACCTCATCCGGGATCACGACCGGGAGAAATATGAAGAAAAAAAGGCGCTGATGCAGTCCTGCGTGGACCGGATCAACGCCCGTTACGGGGACGGCACCGCGACTGCGGACATCCGTCATCAGTATTTCAATATGCGCTCACAGGTGGAGCCGCATTATTTCATCGTCGAGAAAGCGATTGCCGCGATGGAGATGGAAGGCATCCGGGCCCGCATCCAACCCATCCGGGGCGGAACGGACGGCGCCAGCCTTTCCTATATGGGACTGCCCTGCCCCAACCTCTTCGCCGGCGGCCTCAATTTTCACGGCAAGATGGAATTCGTCCCGCTCGAAAGTATGGAACAGGCCGCGCGGGTCATCCTCAACCTCATCGGACTTTTCGCCCGCTGACACCGACGCAGCAATCAGAACTTGCGCCAGACCATCTTGTTGACGATGCCGACGTAGCTCTGGATGATTTTGACCACCTTGGTTGAAACATTTTCATCCATATAATCGGGAACCGGAGTACCATCGTCGCCGGCCGCATTCATCGAGACGGCCGTATCCACAGCCTGCAGGAGGGATTGTTCATCGATGCCCGCGATAAAGAAACAGGCTTTGTCGAGCGCCTCGGGGCGTTCCGTGGAGGTACGGATGCAAATCGCCGGAAACGGATGTCCGACGGAAGTGAAAAAGGAGCTCTCTTCGGGCAGCGTACCAGAATCGGAAACGACGGCGAAGGCGTTCATCTGAAGGCAGTTGTAATCGTGGAAACCCAGCGGCTCGTGCTGAATCACGCGAGGGTCCAGCCGGAAGCCGGAAGCCTCTATCCGCTTGCGTGAACGCGGATGGCAGGAGTACAGGATGGGCATATCATATTTCACGGCCATCGCATTGATGGCATTGAAGAGCGAAAGGAAATTCTTTTCCGTATCGATATTCTCCTCCCGATGGGCGCTCAGCAGAATATATTTTCCCTTCTCCAGACCCAGCCGCCTGTGAATGTCGGAGGCTTCGATTTCCGACAGGTTCCGGTGCAGCACTTCCGCCATCGGGGAACCGGTCACGTAGGTCCGTTCCTTCGGCAGGCCGCAGTCCGCGAGATAACGGCGGGCGTGCTCGGAATAGGCCATATTCACATCTGAGATGATGTCCACAATGCGGCGGTTGGTCTCTTCCGGCAGGCACTCGTCCTTGCAGCGGTTGCCCGCTTCCATATGGAAAATGGGAATGTGCAGACGCTTGGCTCCGATGACGCTGAGGCAACTGTTCGTATCGCCCAGCACCAGCACGGCCTCCGGCTGCAGTTCCACCATCAACTGGTAACTCTTGGCGATGATGTTGCCCATCGTCTCGCCCAAATCAGCCCCCACGGCCTCCATATACACGTCCGGGTCCGCGAG
>CADBLM010000158.1 GCA_902795445.1 uncultured Bacteroidia bacterium | reverse complement strand
TTGGCCCGGAACTCGGAGAGGAAACGCAGGTCGTTCTCGAAGTAGTGGCGGAGGTCCTTGACCTGCCACTTGAGCATGGCGATGCGCTCGATGCCCATACCGAAGGCGAAGCCGCTGTATTTCTTGGAGTCGATGCCGCTGGCCTCCAGGACGTTGGGGTCCACCATCCCGCAGCCCAGAATCTCCAGCCAGCCCGTTCCCTTGCATACGTTGCAGCCCTTGCCGTGGCAGATGTTGCAACTCACGTCCACCTCGGCCGAAGGCTCGGTGAAGGGGAAGTAGGAGGGCCGCATCCGAATCTGCGCCTCGGGACCGAACATCTCGCGGGCGAAGAGCAGGATGGCCTGCTTCATATCCGCAAAGGTCACGTTCTCATCGATGTATAAGCCTTCCACCTGATGGAAGATGCAGTGGGCGCGGGCGGAAATCGCTTCATTGCGGAACACCCGGCCCGGACAAATCACGCGGATGGGGAGTTTCATCGTTTCCATACAGCGGACCTGTACGCTGGAGGTGTGCGTCCGCAACAGAATCGGATTGTGCTGCTGATTGTCCGTTACGAAGAAGGTGTCCTGCATCTCACGTGCCGGATGTTCCGGGGGGAAGTTGAGGGCCTCGAACACGTGGTAGTCGTCCTCGACCTCCGGACCTTCCGCCACGTCGTATCCGAACTTGCGGAAAATCTCCACGATTTCCTCGCGGACGATGCTCACCGGATGGCGGGAGCCCAGGGGGTAGTCGTCGCCGGGACGGCTCAGGTCCAGATTGCCGGCGGCCGCCTTGTCGGCGATGGCCGCAGCCTGCGTCTTCATCTGCTCGATTTTGTCCGCAGCCGCATTCTTGAGTTGGTTGAGTTTCTGGCCGAACTCCCGTTTCTGCTCGGGCGCCACGCTCCGGAATTCCTCAAAGAGGGCTGTGATTTCCCCTTTCTTTCCCAGCAGCCGCACACGGGCTTCTTCTATTTCGCCTGCCGTCGCGCACTTGAGATTGTCAATCTCGGCGAGAATCTGTTCGATTTTCTCTTTCATTATTGATTTCTTGCTTTTTGTCTTTTTTCCCGTTCGCGCATCCTGCGCCCGGCCCCGTCCTTGAGGTATTTTTTCCACTGGGCGGCGTCAAAAACCTTCTTGAGCGCCTCGTCCGTCCGGCTCATCCATTTGTCCTGGACATCCTGATAAGCCTCGGTCTGGCTGATGCGTTTTGCCTGAAGTTCCTTGATTTCTTCCTGCATTTTTCCGTAGTCGTGCCGGAAGATGGAGTCGGCATAGAAAAGCTGCCAGTCTTCCAGTTTCAGCAGGGACGCCAGGCGTTCCGCTTCCTTGACGGCCAGTTCGTCGATGTCCACCTCTTTCTGCTGCTGTTGCTCCTGCGCCGCGAGGAGCATTCCGCCCAGGACCAACAAAAGGGTCACACAAACATTTTTATGGAATTGCCGCATAAAATCCGTACTTTTGCAAAATACCTCCGCAGGAGGCCTAACAACACTTCAATCCGCAAATTTAGCAAATTTATGTCAAATAGAAAATCATTTGTCGCCCGCAACTGGCCCAAGTATCTGATGCAATGGCTCAGCCTGGCTGCCATCCTTGTCTTTCTGACCGGACTGGCCGGCCTTGTCTTCCCCGAAAACGGCAAGCCCGATCCGGAAGCCCTCTGCCCGATGGGCGGCCTGCAAGCCTTCGGCACCTATCTTGTACGCGGCTCCCTGCCCTGTACGATGAATACCCTCCAGATTGTGATGGGGCTGGCCCTCGCGGCGGCCGTCATCCTGCTGGGCAAACTGTTTTGCGGCTATCTCTGCCCGGTCGGCACGGTCGAAGACCTGCTCGGCCGGCTGCGCCGCGCCCTGCGCCTGAGAAGCATCCGCATCCCGCGCCGCAGCGTCGCCGATTACCTGCTGCGCCTGGTCAAGTACGGCCTGCTTTTCTGGATTTTCTATATGACCTGTTCGTCCAGCGAACTGTTCTGCAAGAAATTTGACCCCTATTACGCCGTTGCGACCGGATTCAAAGGTGAAATCGTCCTCTGGGCCGCCATCTGCACCGTGACCCTCGTGCTGCTGGCCGGCCTCTTCGTGGACCGCTTCTGGTGCAAGTATCTCTGCCCCCTCGGCGCCGTCGGCAACAGTTTCAAGTTTTATCTGCCCCTGGGAGGCATCATCCTGCTCTGGTGGGTGCTTTCCCTGCTGGGGGTGCATCTGCACTGGGCCTGGCTGCTGGGCGCGCTCTGCCTGACCGGTTATCTTTTTGAGATTCTTAGCCAAAAGCCGGCCGGACAGGTGCTGACCCTCGTGCGCGATGAACTCGCCTGCACCCATTGCGGCCTTTGCGAGAAAGAATGTCCCTACGCCATCGACATCCTGCACTACGGGGCCAGAATGAACAATGTGGACTGCACCCTTTGCGGAGATTGTATCGGAGCCTGTCCGCACAAGGCCCTGCAAGTCGGAGGCCCCTGCAAGAGCGCCTGTGGCTCCCGCTGCGTTGGCTCGTGGAAGAAAATGCTTCCCGCCTGCCTGGCCGTCGTGCTGACGGTAGCCGCTTTCTGCATCGGCAAT
>CADBLM010000157.1 GCA_902795445.1 uncultured Bacteroidia bacterium | reverse complement strand
CTTGGGATTGGTGCCGAAAGGTTTGAGCAGGTAGCGGGCGAGGGTCACGTCCAGGCCGTATTTCTCGGCCATGATGGCGAGCACGAAACCGCCCATGAACAACATCACGACAGGGTCGGCGAAGGCGGACATAATGCTCTTGAAACCGACCAGCTGACCGTACTGGGGATTGCAGAACAGGCCGATGCCTTTGTCGGAAACGGTCAGCAGGGAAATCACGATGACCAGCAGGGAGGTGGTCCAGTTGGGGATGATTTCAAAAATCCACATCAGCGCAGCGAAGACGAAGAGCGCGATGACACGCTGCTGCACGACGGTCAGGGCTTCGATGCCGTACCAGCTGACCGGTATGGCCCAGAGGAAGATGGTGATGGCCAGAACAATCGGCAGGAACACACAAAACTTCAGATTCAGTTTTCCGTTGGACATAATATTTAGATTTTTAGTTCTCGAATTCAAAACGCAGGTCAGCTGGAATGCCTTCCAGATGGATGTTGCGCAGGTCTTCCTTGTAGGCCTTGCCCAGGGTGGCGTACTGTTTCTCAAAGGCCTCGGCGGCATCCTTGTCTCCGGTAGCCTGCACGGCCAGCACCTGAGCGGCCAGTCCGTGGATGGCCAGTTCGAAGGTGTTGTAATCGATGACGTACTTTCCGCTTTCGGTGCGTTTCAGCGCCCCCTGTTCAATCAGGTAATTGAAGATGGCGATATTGGCGCGGCCCAGGGCGGTCGCTTCACCGAAACGCTCGCTGCGGGCCAGGGAGGCGCAGAAGGTGGCGATGGCTTCTTCCTTGGTGACAAGACCGCTGAGCTGATGGTGGCTGACCAGCTTGATGGCCAGGTAAAGTCCCACGACATTGCCTTTGACCTCTTCCATCATCAGCGCCTTGTTGCCGAGGGCTTGCTCGACGGAGCCTTTCCCGTTGACCGTCTCCTTCACGCCCAGTCCGTGGGCCACCTCCCGGAAGACGATGTTCCAGAAGAAGGCGTTCGAACTCAGCCGCTCGGCGTCGGCGGGAATGAGCAGCAGCCGGCCGGTAGGGAAGACGATGCGGTTGAACTTTTCGTTCATAATGTTGTGCATCAGGGCGGTGCGGGTGCCCTGCTCTGCCTGGACCTTTTCGTCATAGGGAAGGTTGACGGCAATGACCTTGACGCCGGCGTTGTAGTTGCCCGCATAGTAGAGGGCGTCGTAGGCGTAGATTTCAGAACGGGAACCCGGGACGAAGGTTTTGTAGGCAGGTTCGCAGGGAAGGGATGCCTGGAGTTCGGGCAGCATCTTCGTCAACTGGTCGATGCGCTCGGTCAGTTCCACCTGCTTGAGCAGGACGAAGGCGCCGTAGGAACGCTTGCGCCCGTAGAGCTGGTCGTCTTCCGTCTCGTTGGGTCCGATGATGAGGTCCATCTTCGAGTCGTCCATCGACAGCCAGGCACGGTCGGCGGCCTCATAGTTGTCGTTGCGCAGCGCTTCTATTTTCTTCAGCAGATACTCGCGGACGCTGGGCTTGATGGTCAGGTCGGCCGCGCTGCGGAGATAACTGCACATTTTTTCGATGTGCTCGACATAAGCCTCGTGGTACGGGACCGTCTTGAGGGAGCCGTCGTCCGTGCGGGTGACAAGGGTGTAGGGGCTGTTCTTGGCCGGGTCGGCGAAGGCCTCGAATTCTTCCGTCGTCATATCCTCCGGATAGAAGCGGGCGCCGAGCGGGCGGACACCGTAGCCTTCGATGAAGGGTTTGCCGTCGAAACGGTCCCAGGGCCCATAGTTGATCATCGCATAGGCCTTTTCGGCAGGGCCCGCGAGCGTGGACAGCCATTCTTGTCTGTCGCCGATCATCTGCTTCCAGTAGATGGCGTCGGCTTCGTCGGCCGCCCAGCGGTACAGGCGGAGCACTTCTTTTCCGTTGGCGGAAATGCCGGACAAATCAGGCGTGGAAATTTTGACGAGTTCATAAGCGGTAACTTTCCGGTGTACATCTGACTTGGGACCCTGCGCACAGGATGCCAGCAGAAGGGGAAAAAGCAGGACAATAAGTATTCTTTTCATACGCTTAAGTGTTTTGCGGGCGCAAATTTAGCAAATATTTCAAGAAAATTGACCTTATCGGATTGCCACTTTGGAGAAAATGTTTAACTTTGCGCCCGATTCGGGGTATTAGCTCAGTTGGTAGAGCGCCAGGTTCGCAATCTGGAGGTCAGGGGTTCGACCCCCCTATGCTCCACAAAAAATGACAGG
>CADBLM010000156.1 GCA_902795445.1 uncultured Bacteroidia bacterium | reverse complement strand
CCTGACCCGTGCTGCTGTAAGTGTCCGCATAAGAGTTTATGTGACCAACAATGTCCGAAGTAAACCCTATATAACTGTAAAGTATAATTATTTGTTTATTAGTATTTTATAAGAAATGCCCCCTCTCAAATCGGAAAGGGGTATTTCTCGTAATGTGCTGATAGCCATAAGTTTGTATTTTACGCCGGACAGGAAGCGTGCGGGAGCGTTGAGGGAGCGCAAAGCGGTAAGATTTTTCCGACGCCTTTTTCGGCTCGGAAAAACTTATCCTTTGCGCGTGTTGGGCGTTAGGAGCTTAATACTCCACGCTCGCAAGGAAGAGGGCGTTGCCGGGGACGGACTGGCCGGCGCGGCAGCGGTCTTTGGAGTCGAGGATGGCGGGGATGTCTTCGGGGGAGAGGCGGCCGCGTCCGACTTCGACCATTGTCCCGACGATGGCGCGGACCATATTCCGCAGAAAGCGGTTGGCGCTGATCCGGAAGCATAAATACCGGCCTTCCGCCCCATCGTATCCCATCCGCTTGCCCTCACTCTCCGAAGTCACCGGACCGGCGGTATCGGGCTTGTCCGCACTCTTTCCCATTCTCTGCAAAGTCGGCTCGTACCATTCCCAGTGTGCGTCGAAGACCGTGCAGAGGGCGGTCTTGCTGTCGGCACCCTTTTTCTCGAAACAACTGAAGTCGTGTGTGCCAAGCAAATAGCGGCAGGCCTCGTTCATCTTTTTCACATCAAGTCCGAACTTGCAGTGCCAGGAGTAGCGCACGACGAAAGGGTCTTTGCGGAAATGAATGAAATAGAGGTAGGTGCGCCGGCGGGCATCGAAACGGGCGTGAAAGTCGTCCGCCACCGGCGCAAGGGCCGATACGGCGATTCCCGTGGGTAAAATGGCATTTAATTTGTATAGGAAGTCGCCGCTTTCATACGGAAGCGGACCCTCGCAGTCGAAATGCGCTACATAGCCCAGCGCATTCACGTCCGTGTCGGTCCGGCCTGCCCCGGTGACGGGTGTAGGCCGTCCCAGCAGCGTTTCCAACGCCTTTTGCAGAGCTTCCTGGACGGACGGCTCGCGGGGCTGGACCTGCCAGCCGCAAAAACCGCGTCCGTCGTAGGAAAGTGTGAGAGCGTAGCGCATTATTCAACGATAATTGTTAAATTTGTGCCGCAAAAATAAGAAAAAAGAAACAAACCTCAACGATATGGACAGTATCAACATCAAAGAATTGAACGACCGCATCAGCGAGGAAAGCAAATTCGTCGATATGCTTTCCCTGGAAATGGGCAAGGTCATCGTGGGCCAGAAAGGTCTGATCGAGAGCCTGCTCATCGCGCTGCTCGCGGACGGACACATCCTGCTCGAAGGTGTGCCGGGACTGGCCAAGACCTTGGCCATCAATACGCTTTCCAAGGCGGTGGATGCCCAGTTCAGCCGTATCCAGTTTACCCCTGACCTGCTGCCTGCCGACGTGGTGGGCACGCTCATCTATTCCCAGAAGACCGAGCAGTTCAATATCAAGAAAGGTCCCATCTTCGCCAACTTCGTGCTCGCGGATGAGATCAACCGTTCTCCGGCCAAGGTGCAGTCCGCCCTGCTGGAGGCGATGCAGGAGCGTCAGGTCACCATCGGCGACGAGACCTTCCCCCTGCCCAAGCCCTTCCTTGTGATGGCGACCCAGAACCCCATCGAGCAGGAGGGTACCTATCCGCTGCCCGAGGCCCAGGTGGACCGTTTTATGCTCAAGTGCGTGGTGGATTATCCCAAGAAGGAGGAGGAACGGCTCATCGTCCGGATGAACAATTCCAGCGAAGCCTTCCCCAAGCCCAATCCCGTCGTCCGGCCCGAGGATATCGTCCGCTCCCGCGAGATTGTCCGCCAGGTCTATATGGACGAGAAAATCGAGCGCTATATCGTGGATATGGTTTTCGCGACCCGCAATCCCGAGGACTACAAACTCGAAAAGCTCAAGGGACTCATCAGTTACGGCGCCTCGCCCCGTGCCAGCATTTCGCTCAGTATGGCGGCCAAGGCCTATGCCTTCATCAAGCGCCGCGGCTATGTCATCCCCGAGGATGTCCGCGCCGTCTGTCCCCAGGTGCTCCGTCATCGTGTCGGCCTCTCCTACGAGGCGCAGGCCGAGAATATCAGCGCCGATGACGTCGTCAGTGAAATCATCAATGCCGTTGAGGTTCCTTAGTAGCGTGCGATGGCCCAGCAGGAAGACAAGACCCGCGAACTTCTGAAAAAAGTCCGCAAGATTGAAATCAAGACGCGGGGGCTCTCCCATCAAATTTTTGCGGGAGAGTACCATTCTGCGTTCAAGGGGCGCGGTATGGCTTTCAGCGAAGTGCGGGAGTATCAGTATGGCGATGACGTCCGGAATATGGACTGGAATGTCACCGCAAGGATGAACGCTCCCTATATCAAGGTCTTCGAGGAGGAGCGGGAACTGACCGTCGTGCTGCTGATCGACATCAGCCGTTCCGGCCTGTTCGGCAGCCGCAATATGACCAAGCGGGAAATGCTGACGGAAATCGCGGCCGTGCTTTCCTTCTCCGCCCTCATCAACAATGACAAGGTGGGCGCCCTTTTCTTCAGCGACCGTGTGGAAAAATTCATTCCGCCCGCCAAGGGCCGGACCCATCTGCTGCACATCATCCGCGAAATCCTCCAGTTCGAGCCTCAGCACGAAGGCACCGATCTCTCGGAAGCCCTTCGCTATCTGTCCAATGCCATCCGCAAGCGCTGCACGGCTTTTCTGCTGTCCGATATGCTGGACGTGGACGCCCAGGGCAGGCCCCGCTATGAGGATGCCCTCAAGGTGGCGGCTTCCCGTCACGACCTTTCAGCCATCGAGGTGTCCGATCCGCTGGAGCGCCATCTGCCCGATGTCGGCATCATCAATGTCAAGGATGCGGAGACCGGCCGTTCGATGCGGGTAGATACTTCTTCCGCCCGGATGAGGCGGACCTATGACGCTTTTTTTGATACGGTCCGCACCGAGACTTCCGCCCTGCTGATGCGTCACGGCGTCGATTCCGTCCGTATCGCCACGGATGAAGATTATGTCAAGGGACTGATGTCCTTTTTTCAGAAACGATGAAGATGCATCCTCATATATCCTTCCGTCCCTTCGGCCTCGGCCTCCTGCTGATGCTGCTGGCTTTCTGCCCTGCGTCCCTGTACGCGATGGGCTCCCGGCAGCGGCAGCTTGAAGGACACGAAGCCTTCCTCGAACAGCTCCAGCCGAGGGATTCCATCCTGATTGCCGACCAGGTCCGTTACGGCGTGCGCATCAGCCGGCTGGAAGCAGACACCCGCCTGACTCCGCTGATGGATGCGCCGTTGAGCGACAGCCTGATGAAAGTGCGCGACTGGCACTTGGACACGCTCCGGACCTGGCAGCCCAAGGAAGGCCCCGCCCGCAGCGACGTGGAACTCTCCCTTACGCTGACCTCTTTCGAGGCCGGCCGTTTCCGTCTTCCCGGCATCGCCGTGGAACGATGGTTCCGGGACGGTATCGTCGATACCCTCCGCTTCGAAGGACGGGAGGTGGAATATCTTGTGATGCCCGTCGATACGGCTACCTTCCGGGTCCACGACCTGAAAAAGCAGATTCATTATCCCGTCACCTTCGTGGAGGTGCTTCCCTGGGTGGGCGGCGTGCTCCTGATAGCGGCGTTGATAGCCCTGGGGGTCTTCCTCTTCAGGAAATACCTCCGCAAACGCGACGAGCAGGTGCTCAGAAGCGAGCCGCCGCACATCATCGCCCTTCGCAAGTTGGATGCCTGGCGCGGAGACAAGTATTGGACCGAGGACAAGCAGAAGCAGTTCTATTCCGGCGTGACCGACGCCCTGCGCGAATACATCGCCGCGCGTTACGGCATCGGTGCGATGGAGATGACTTCCCGGGAACTGTTCGACGCGCTGAAAGGGGAGGATATTGACCTTACCCTGCGGACCGGCCTGCAGAAACTCTTCGAGACGGCGGATTTCGTCAAATTCGCCAAGATGACCCTTCCGCGGGAGGAAAATGCGACGGTCGTCCCTTTCGCCGTCCAGTTTGTGACGGCGACCTACGAGCAGTGGCTGCGTCAGCAGCAGGCGGAGTCCGCCGCTGAAGAAAAGAAAGAGTAACTATGTATTTCGAATATCCTGGCATATTGTGGTTGGAACTGGTGCCCGTGGCGCTGGTCGCCTTGTATGTGTGGCGGGAGTGGTCGGGCAGGGCGCCCCATCTGCGCGTATCCACCCTCCTTCCCTGGAAGAAAGGAGCCTCCGTGCTGACGGAAGTGCTCTGCCATCTTCCCTTCGCCCTGCTGACCGCCGCAATGGTCCTGCTGGTCGTGGCGCTGGCCCGTCCCCGTTCTTCCTCCACGATGGAAAACGTCAATACGGAAGGCATCGACATCGTCCTGACGGTGGACGTCTCCACGAGTATGCTGGCCCGGGATTTCCAGCCGGACCGTCTGAGCGCCGCCAAGGATATCGCCATCGAATTCATTGCCGGCAGGCCGACCGACAGGATGGCCATCGTCGTCTTTGCCGGGGAAAGTTATACGCAGTGTCCGCTGACGACCGACCGGGCCGCCCTCATCAACCTGATGAAAGATGTCCAGACCGACCTCATCGAGGACGGTACGGCGATCGGCGACGGTCTGGCGACGGCGGTCGCCCGCATCAAGGACAGCGAAGCCAAGAGCCGCGTGGTGATTCTGATGACCGACGGCGTGAACAACTGCGGCAGCATCACGCCCCAGACCTCGGCACAGATAGCCAAGGAATTCGGCGTGCGCGTCTATACCATCGGCATCGGGGCCAACGGTACGGCGCCCTATCCCGTGATGACGCCCTGGGGGCCCCGCATTCAGGATGTCGAGGTGAAAATCGACGAGGATGTCCTGCGGGACATCGCCTCGCAGACGGGCGGCCGCTATTTCCGGGCGACCGACAAGACCAAACTGGCGGACATCTATGCCGAAATCGGCAAGATGGAGACCACCCGTATCAGCGTGGACAGTTTCCCCGTCTATAAGGAACTTTTCGAGCCCTATGCCCTGGCCGCGCTGATTCTGATGCTGTTGTATTTCCTGCTGGAACTGATAGTGATAAGGAGGTTGCCGTGATTGCTTTTGCCCGATATTTCTACCTTTGGTTTCTGCTCGGCGTTCCGCTCATCCCGCTGCTTTACGGACTCAGCCGCTGGCTCCGTGCCCGGCGTGTCCGCGCGCTCGGAGACCGACGCCTGGTCGAGGATCTGATGCCCTCCGTTTCATCGGTCAAGGGATGGGTCCGCATCAGCCTGCTGACCCTCGCCTATGCCTTCCTGGTCGTCGGACTTTCGCGTCCGCAGGTGGGCGCCAAGCTTTCCCAGAAGGAGAGCAAGGGGGTGGAGATTATGATTGCCCTCGACGTCTCCAATTCGATGCTGGCCGAAGATTATGCCCCCAACCGGCTGGAGCGGGCCAAACTCGCCGTCTCCAAATTGGTGGACCGGCTGAGCGGCGACCGCATCGGACTGGTGATTTTTGCCGGAAGTTCCTTCGTCCAGCTGCCCATCACGACCGACTATGTGTCGGCCAAGATGTTTCTTTCCTCCGTTTCCAACGAGTCCGTGCCCGTCCAGGGAACGGCGATAGCGGACGCCATCAAACTTTCCGTCAAATCTTTCAGCCCCCAGAGCGAGAAAAGCCGGGCGGTCATCGTCATTACCGACGGCGAAAACCACGAGGACGACCCCGTGAAGATGGCGCGGGACGCTTTTGAAAGCGGGGTGCGCATCTTTACCGTCGGTGTCGGCTCTCCGGAGGGAAAACCGATTCCGATGGGCGGAGACTATATCAAGGACAAGGAGGGAAATATCGTCGTGACCCGTTTGGATGAAGAGACGCTCAGGCAGATTGCCGCCGAGGGGGGCGGGGCCTATGTCCGGGCCGGCAATACCGAATTCGGGCTCAACCCCATCATCGACAGCATCCGCAGGATGGACAAGGAAAAATTTGACACGGTGGTGTTTGAAGAATACAACGAACTCTTTATGTACTGCTTCGCTCCCGCCCTGGCCTTGCTGTTGCTGGCGATGCTGCTTTCCGAACGGCGTAACAAGCGGCAGCTCTTCGACAAGCGGGCCGCCGCTCTGTTGTTGCTTCTGTTGCCGGCGCAGGGCCTGTATGCCGTGGACCCCAGGGTCAAGGATATCCGCAGCGGCAACCGTGACTATGACAAGCATCAGTACCGGAAGGCCGAACTGGATTACCGCAAGGCGATGGTGAAGGACTCTTCGGCCGTGGATGCCAGT
>CADBLM010000155.1 GCA_902795445.1 uncultured Bacteroidia bacterium | reverse complement strand
CCGGAATCCCATCCTGAAGCGCAGAGCGCTTCGCCTTCCGCGTCGAGGTTCTGCACCCAGAGCACGGAGGGACTTTCGTAGTTGTTTGCTTGATTGATTGTTCTTTTCATTATGATATTGGATTGTTTGACTGCAGGATTATATGTTGCGACAGACAAGAGGCCCGGCGACGCAGGACGAGACGGTGCAGCGCAAGGAACAAGGTAACGGACGCAGAGGAGCAGCGACCGACGGAGGAACACGGCACAAAAAAGCCCGTCCGCCGGATTTCGGCAGACGGGTAAGGGATATACCTCCCGGAAAAAGCGGAGAAAAACCGCGCTAAAGCGCTGATTATAAAACTATAATACCCCCCCCCATACCCACTTTCGCGCGGAGGACGCAGGCGTCCGCACGACCACCCGTCAGGGCGGCGCGGCGAACGGAAAGCGCATTCCACACAAGGCGGAAGACGCCGGCCGGCGACTGGAAAAGATGATATGAATGGGTCAAAGACATACCCGTAGAAGGGACTTTTTCAAAATTGGCCGCAAAGGTACGAAAAAAATTCAAAAGGAGAGCAACGAAAATCGCAGGAATGAAATTTCCATAAGGCACAACAGGCTCCGGATGGCAGGTTTACTCTTCTTTGGCGAAGAACTTGTACTGGAAAAGAATCAGGTAGAAGGCGCCGACGGTAACGCAGCTGTCGGCAAAATTGAAGACGGGTTCGAAGAAGCGGAAGGGACGGCCGCCGAGAAGCGGCAGCCAGTCGGGCCACACCGTGTCAATCAAAGGGAAATAAAACATATCCACCACCTTTCCGAAAAAGAAGGGGGCGTAGGGCTCGCCGCCGAGGGTGGCCACGACGCCGGGATAGGAGGCGGAGAAAATCTGGCCGTAGAAGATGCTGTCTATCAGATTGCCGAAGGCGCCGGCGGCTATCAGGGTCAGCCCGACCAGCACACCCGTCGGGACGGGAACGGCCTGCTGACCGGCAAGGCGTCCTTCGCGGCGCAGAATCAGTCTGTGTATCCACCAGCACAATGCCCCGGAGAGCACGATCCGGAAAAGGGAAAGGAAGAGTTTGCCAACCCAGCCCCCGAACTTGAAGCCGAAGGCCATTCCCTCGTTCTCGACGAAGGAAATGCGGAACCATTGCCCCAGCACGCAGAAACTCTCGCCCAGGGACATCTGGGTTTTGACCAGGACTTTGATCAGCTGGTCGATCAGGACCAGCAGAATCCCGAGGGCCAGCAGACGCCAGCCCGTCGGAATCCGGCCGATAAGAGATGGCTTGCTTCCGGACATCGTCAGTTCTTGCCCTGCTTGGAGAGCATTTCCTTGGCCTCGATGGTCATCGTGGCGTTGGGAACGACGCGCAGGCGCTCCTTGGGAATCAGTTTGCCCGTCACCTTGCAGATGCCGTAGGTCTTGTTCTCGATACGGATGAGGGCGGCCTCCAGATTCTGGATGTACTTGTACAAGCGCTGCGCCAACTGTCCGTGTTCCTCCTTGGAAAGGCTGGTGGCGCCTTCTTCCAGGGCATTGAAAGCGTGGGAGGTGTCGGTGATGTCGTTGTTGTCCGTTTTGCGAAGCTCGTTGTACTCGGCCTTCGCCGCGGTCAGTTTTTCAAGGATAAGTTCCTTGAATTCCTGAAGGTCCTCGTCGCTGTAGCGCGTCGGAGCCTGAGAAGTAGTACTGTCTGCCATAATCATAAGTTTAGTGGGCGGTTATGCTTTTTCCACCCGGATTTTTATCATTTCATCGCCCCATTCGACCTCCGAAGCATCCGCCGGCGCATCGGCGAGACGGCCGAGCGACAGTTCCTTGGACAGGGTCTGGGACGTCACATAGTCTTTATAATGGGAAAGGGAAGCCGCAATATCCCCGTACACGTCTCCCTCCGCATAGACGGCCGTCACGATGCGGTCGGTCACGGAGAAATCCTTTTCCTTGCGCAGGTTCTGGATCGGACGGATCAGTTCGCGGGCCGTACCTTCCTCGATCAGTTCGGGGGTCAGGGTGATGTCGAGCGCGACGGTCAACGGTCCTTCGGATGCGACCAGCCAGCCGGGCATATCCTCGGAATGGATTTCGTAATCGGTCGGGGCCAGGACGACGTCACCGCCGGGCAGGGCGAGGACATACTCCCCTTCCGCCCGCTCGATGGCCGCGATTTCGGCCTGGTTCAGATTGGCGAACGCGGCGGCGATTTCCTTCATCCGCGCCCCGTAGGTCTTGCCGAGGGAACGGAAATTGGGTTTGATTTTCTTGGTAATGATGCCCGTCGTGTCGGAAATGAATTCGATATCCTTGACGTTGACCTCCGCCAGGATGACGGGACTGACCGCTTCCAGCTGGGCCCGCAGGGATTCATTGAGCACCGGGACCATCAGCCTCGGGAGGGGTTTCTTGACGTTGATGCCGACTTTCTTGCGAAGGGCCAGCACCATCGAACAGGTCTTCTGCGCCAAGGCCATCCGCTCTTCGAGCGACTTGTCAATCAGCGTTTCGTCATAAGCGGGGATGCGTTCGTAGTGAACATTGCGGGCGCCGGGTACGAGGTCGCACCAGAGCCGGTCCATAAAGAAGGGAGCGATGGGAGCCGCCAGCAGGGCGACGGTCCTGAGCACTTCCCAGATGGTCTGGTAGGCGGACAGCTTGTCCTCGGACATCCCCGAGGTCCAGACGCGCTTCTTGTTGAGCCGGATGTACCAGTTGCTCAGGTCGTCGCAGACGAAATCCTGAATCAGACGGCCGGCGTCGGTCACATTATAGTCTTCGTAGCAAGCCTCGACCGCCTTGATCAGGGAATGGAGGTTGCTGACAATCCAACGGTCGAACTCCGGACGCCGGGCATAAGGAATGGCCGGGGCCGCCGGGTCGAAATCATCGATGTTGGCATAGACGGCGAAGAGGGAGTAGGTATTGTAGAGGGTGCCGAAGAATTTGCGGCGCACCTCGGCCACGCCTGCTTCGTCGAACTTGAGGTTGTCCCAAGGCTGGGCGTTGGTCAGCATATACCAGCGCAGGGCGTCCGCCCCGTAGGTATCGAGGGCCTTGAAGGGATCCACGGCGTTGCCCAGGCGCTTGCTCATCTTGTTGCCGTCCTTGTCGAGGACGAGGCCGTTGGAAATGACGGCCTTGAAGGCGGGCGTACCGGAAACCATCGTGTGGATGGCGTGCAGGGTGTAGAACCAGCCGCGGGTCTGGTCCACGCCTTCGGCGATGAAATCGGCGGTGCAGCCGAACTTCTCGGAATGGATG